>JARGFK010000199.1 GCA_029211065.1 Desulfobacterales bacterium | reverse complement strand
CCAGAACAGCAGGATCTCCCGGCCGTCTTTCCGATTCAATCGCAGTAATATTTTTACCGGCAATCTCTCTTGCGGTTTCTATAACTTCCCTTACCGAGAAACCGTTACCATTGCCCAAATTAAAGCTATCGCTCTTTCCGGTTTCCTTAAGATATTCAAGCGCAAACACATGGGCATCGGCAAGATCCGAAACATGTACATAGTCCCGAATACAGGTGCCGTCTGGTGTGTCGTAATCTGTCCCAAAAATTTTTACGTTTTCGCTTTTCCCGGCTGCCGCATCAAGGACCAGCGGTATCAAATGGGTTTCCGGATCATGATCTTCTCCGATTTCCGCATCGGGATCGGATCCGGCAGCATTAAAATAACGTAAAGAGACATATCTCATATAATGGACATTCGAAAAATCATCGAGCATCCGTTCAACCGTAAACTTACTAAAGCCGTAAGGGTTGATCGGCTTTGCGGGATGGTCCTCCGGTATGGGAATCGTTTCAGGATTTCTATAGACGGCGCAGGTGCTCGAAAAAACAATGTTCCGGATGCCGTGGTCGCGCATGGCTTCAAGAATTGTCAACGAACCAACCACATTGTTCCGATAATATTTCCCTGGGTTTTCAACCGATTCCCCCACATAAGCAAAGGCCGCAAAATGCATGATTGCTTAGGGTTTGTATTTTCCTATCGCCTCGTAGGGCGAGCCAGTTTTAAGAATTTACGCCCGAAAGTTTCGCCGAGTCAATGAATCGTTTAATTTCATTAATAAAATCTTCCGCATAATCAACCGCATTTATGGCATCGTTTTGGGACACCTCAATCAATTCTTTATAATCATATTCCTGCCTGTCATCGAAAATCATGTGCAGCATTTTCGAATATTTTCTATCAATTTTTCCTGAGAGTACGAATTCTTTGTCAAAAACACCAATCACCCCCGTATGTTTCGACGTTTTTATGTTCAGGTTCACCCTCATGAAAAGGGCCAAGAGAATGTAGAACATAGCATAGTAAGCCCTGTTGATCACTGAACGGGGGCTGATTTTGGCCTGCAACATTTTTTTTGCATCATCAAGAGTTACCTCCGCCTGCTTCAGCCGATATTCATACAAAGCCTCCCTTCCGGTCATATCCTTACCCCCTCTTCCATGATGTTTTTCACAACAGGAGAATATTTTAGAGGCGAATTTGTCAATTCGTCTTTTGAAAATATTAATGTTGATATAAACATTGAATTTTCAAGAGACACTTCCCAGGTTATCGTTTTTATCATCTCTTTGATTTCTCTATCAAGCGTTTGGATCTCGATAAAGACATCCAGATCTGAAAATTCTTCGGCGTCTCCCCGCGCTCTGGAACCAAATACCCTGATATCAAGTAGTGTGACTTTTCCAGCCAATCTTTCTTTTAGTTCACAAAGAACTTTATAATCCCGTTCTTTAAGATTTTTAAGTTTTTTCATTTTTCCTCCACATCCTTAAGAATCTACATGCGGAACATAAATTTAATGATACTTATTATACCCTTTGAAAAATACTACGTAAAGAAGGATCTGGGATGTAAACGGTGTCGCTTTTTTGCAAGTCGAACGCTTACCGTCGGCTTATTTGTCTTTTTTTTGATACCATCCCCATGCGTCCTGAATAATATCATCAATGCTCGCATGCTTCGAATTCCAGCCCAAAACTTTTCGGATCTTATCTGAACTACCGACCAGAAAGGCCGGATCACCCGACCTTCTGGATGAGGCGATTGCCTGAATATCTCGACCGGTAATCTTTCTTGCGGTTTCAATGACTTCTCTGACGGAAAAACCATTTCCGTTTCCCAAGTTAAAAATATCGCTCTTTCCGGTATCCTTGAGATATTCAAGTGCAAGTACATGGGCGCCAGCAAGATCGGAAACATGCACATAGTCACGAAGACAGGTCCCGTCCGGTGTGTCATAGTCGGTTCCAAAAATTTTTATGTTTTTGCTTCGGCCTGATGCCGCGTCCAGAACCAATGGTATCAGATGGGTTTCAGGGTCGTGGTCTTCCCCGGTTTCAGCATCCGGATCGGCGCCGGCGGCATTGAAATAACGTAAAGAAACATAGCGCATATCATGGGCGTTGGAAAAATCTTCCAGCATCCGTTCAACCGTATACTTGCTGAAACCGTAAGGGTTGATCGGCTTTAAGGGATGGTCTTCCGGTATGGGTATCGTTTCAGGGGTCCCATAAACGGCACAGGTGCTCGAGAAAACCATATTGCGGATGCCGTGGTCGCGCATGGCTTCAAGGATTGTCAGGGAACCGGCCACATTGTTGCGGTAGTATTTCCCGGGGTTTTCAACCGATTCCCCCACATAGGCAAAGGCGGCAAAGTGCATAACCGCTTCAGGCCTGTATTTAGCGATCACCTCATCCAGCCTGTGCCTATCCAGCACATCCCCTTTTTCAAAAGGACCCCACTTTACGGCCCAGGGATGTCCATAAATCAGGTTGTCATATGTAACGGGGGTATAACCTGCTTTCGCAAGCGCTTTACAGGCATGTGATCCGATGTAACCCGCGCCGCCGGTCACCAACACATTTGCCATAACACCTCACTAAAAGAATATCTGACAGGATTAACCTGATTAACAGGATGATTTGTCAGGCCGCTCTGGAAGAGCGGCCTGAAACACGCATCCGCTTCGCGGAGGGTGAAACGCCGATGAGGTTCAGACCACTCCGATCGGCAACCCACTGCTTTCCCCTCGCTGTACGATACTTGCGTTTGACATCAACACCCGTTGAAACAAAATTGATCAGCAGGCCAACCTCAATCCTAGTTGCCACCAAATAGTTCACCATGGGTTACGTCTTCTTTCTCCACCGGATTGCCCTCCTCGCCGCAGGCGATGGTTTATTGCCTATCCGGCTACCGGCCGGTAGGCAACATCCTGTCCATCCTGTTAATCCTGTCTAAAAACTCCGGTGATTTAATGCGTTGTGTTAATGACATTTGCAGCAACTGTTTGCCCTTAAAAACATCGAAGAGCCATTTTTTCATTTCACAAACTGACTAAAATATTCGATGGTCTTTTTAAGACCATCTTCGAGCTTTAATCTGGGTTCCCAGCCCAATTGCTTTTTGGCAAGCGAAATATCAGGTCGACGCTGCCTGGGATCATCCTGCGGCAACGGCTGGAAGATGATTTCAGATTTTGAGCCGATTAGCTGAATAACTTTCTGAGCCAGATCCAATATGGAAAACTCGTCCGGGTTGCCGATATTGACCGGACCGGTAACGTCGTCCGGGCTGTTCATCAATCGGATCAACCCGTCGATTAAGTCGTCCACATAACAAAATGACCGCGTCTGCCTACCGTCCCCGTAAATGGTAATCGGCTTGTTTCTTAGGGCCTGCAGAATAAAGTTGGAAACCACCCGGCCGTCATTGGGATGCATTCGGGGCCCGTAGGTGTTGAATATACGGGCCACTTTGATTTTCAAGCGATGCTGACGATGATAGTCGAAAAACAGCGTTTCGGCACAGCGCTTGCCTTCATCATAACACGATCGCGGACCGATGCAGTTCACGTTGCCGTGATATGTCTCCGGTTGTGGATGTACTGCGGGATCTCCGTAGACCTCCGAAGTAGACGCCTGGAGAATTTTGGCCTTAATCCGTTTGGCCAGGCCCAGCATGTTGATGGAACCGTGAACGTTGACCTTGGTGGTCTGGACCGGATCGTTCTGGTAGTGAATGGGCGAAGCCGGACAGGCAAGGTTATAAATTTCGTCCACTTCCAGGTACAGCGGAAATGTAATGTCATGCCGCAACAGCTCGAAATAGGGATCTTTTAACAGGTGGACAATATTTCGCTTGCTGCCGGTATAAAAATTATCAACACAAATGACATCGCTCCCTTCCTGAAGCAGCCTTTCACAAAGGTGCGAACCTAAAAACCCGGCCCCGCCGGTAACCAGAACACTTTTTTTAAAATGCATGCTGTATCCTCAAAAGACTTATTTCAGGTTTCAAAAGAAAAGAACATTTCCGCAGGTAAAGCGTTGATGAAATGGCGATCATTTGAAATAAAAAGATCGACTTCGGAATAGAGACCGGAAGCAATTAT
>JARGFK010000198.1 GCA_029211065.1 Desulfobacterales bacterium | reverse complement strand
TCCAAAGCATGTCCCGCAAGGGAGACTGCTGGGACAATGCCGTGGCCGAGTCGTTTTTCGGGATTATGAAAACCGAGCTGGTTTATCATGAACGCTACGAAGGTCATCAGGACACCTTGCATTCCATTTTTGAATATATTGAGGTGTTCTACAATCGGCAGAGAAGGCACTCAACATTAGGATATCTCTGCCCGGCTGAATATGAAAAACAGAAAGTGAAACTTTGCGCTTGACCGTGTCCACTTTTTTCGGGAAAATCCACTTAATAGCTTTTTTCGCTGTGCACGCTCAACACCAACGTCCCCTTAGACACAAATTCTTTAACCGTCAAACCTTTTGACAAACATTGACAGCCAATACCTGTTGCTATATCATTTTAAAAATTGCCAGCGATAGGAGCATGAAAAAACATGGAAAATACACTACCTTTCGGTGAAATTCTAGAGGCTGCCGACAAACTGCCAATTGCTGATCAGGAATCATTAAGGGATATTTTGGCAAAAAGAATCATTGAGCGACGCCGGGATGATCTTTCACAGGAAATAAGGGAAGCAAGGGAAGAATATGAGGCCGGGCAGTGCAAGCCGGTGACGCCAAATGAACTCATGAATGAGTTGTTGTCTTGAAGCGCTTATTGATAAGATCATCAGCGTTTGTTCGAGCTGCCAGAGCGGTAATTAAGAAAAGGCCCCAAGATGCTGAAAATATACGGTTAGCTTTAGAACAGCTATGTGATAATGCCATTCAACCCAAACTTAAAACACATAAATTAAAGGGAAAACTTGCCGGGTCCTGGGCATGCAGCGTGGGGTACGACCTTAGAATAGTATTCAGATTCGGAAAGCATCAAGAACAGGAAGCAGTTTTTCTGGAAACGATTGGAACCCACGAAGAAGTTTACTGACCTGAAATTTTTGTCCTCAATATCCGTAAACCGTAATATGCAGCCTGTATGTCAGATCTGTTTCTTACTCAGCCCTTAGTCCTCGACACTTGCCGCTATTCCTTTATTTTTTATGGGCATCTTTGAGCGAACCGAAGGCGGCCGTTCTTATCCGGCCGGCACCCGGTTCGGACAAAAACTTCGCGTCCTTTGCGCCTTCGCGGTTCAATCTTTTTTTAAAGCTATGGACGACCAAATGTCGATTTCCGAGCTCTTTAAAGGCGTTAGCCTTTTTGCTGATCGTTTCACCCGATCAGGAAAAAAACTTAAACAAACCCTTTGCGTCCGTTGCGCCTTCGCGGTTCAAATTCTTAAAACCAGTAACCAGAAACCTGTAACCAATAACCCTGAATGTTGAACCTATTTTCGTTGCTTAACAGCTTTTTCAATCAGAAGTGAGAAACCAATAACCCAATGGATGTACCTCTAATCCCAATTTCTATATATCAAGAATGAAGCCCCTTTGTTTTGCTTGACCAATTTTGAAGCAACCTGTAAAATAAATTCATTAAAAATGAAGGCAGGTGCACCATGCAATCAATTAAAGAAATAGAAAATCAAATATTACAATTAAGTCCCGATGAATTGGCCGCATTCAGGCTTTTTAACGCTAAATTTAAAGGACCCAAAAAGTGCTGTAAAGTTGGAGGCAAATATGAGGACAGAAAAAGTAACCTTTAATGTGCCGGTTGATATACTGGCATCCCTGAAGATAGGGGCGAGAGGATTAGAATCGGATATGAGACGCTCACTTGCTGTCCAGTATTACAAGAGCAAGCGACTGTCTTTGGGAAAGTCGGCAAAGCTCGCGGGAATGAATCGTATTGACTTCATGGATCATCTGGCATCAGAGGGGTGTGTGGTTTTTGACTATGACGAGAGTGCCTTAAAAGAGGAGTTGAAGGGCATAGAGGTACTTGAGGAGCTGAAACTTTGAAAGGCATCATCGTTTCTAATGCCACGCCGATTATTGCTTTTTCAAGGATAAACAGACTGGAGCTATTCCGGCAAATCACAGGTACGATCACGATTCCGCAAGAGGTTGAGAAAGAACTTTACGGGCACGGAAGGTCAGATGTGCCTGCTCTCGACCGTAGCAACTGGATAAAGGTCAAAAAGGTCAAGACTCGGGACGGCGTTGAGCTGCTGCTCCCATCTCTTGACAAAGGCGAAGCAGAGGTCATCGTTCTATCCAGGGAGTTGGGTGCCAGCTTGGTCATAATCGATGAATTGACGGCCAGAAAAGTGGCCATCATGATGGGACTGCCGATCATCGGCGCCGTAGGGTTACTGATTCATGCGAAAAGGACCGGGTTAATTAAGGAAGTCAAACCACTATTGGATGAAATGATCCGCCAGGGGATCCGTTATAAAGAAAATTTCTACAGGGAAGTCTTGAAAAATGTTAATGAGTTATAACGATGCATCCAAAATGCAACATTCAACACTTAAAACTCAAAACAGTTTTTCGTTAGCAGAGGTCCAAACCCAGTCTCAGTCCTCGTGACTCAGCACTGAATTTCGTCCTTGTTACTCGTTACTATTTACTTGTTACTATATCTATATCTTCCAGGCCTTTAAGAAAAGTTTGTCCGCTTCGTCCACAACGTCCCGCGAATTTACAACGTCCCGCGAATTTACGAGTATGTTAACTGCAATCTGCCCGTCAGGGCATGGTTGTGTACCGGGCACTGCATCTCTCCTGCAGGGTCGGTACGATTCAAATACCCTTAGCGTCCTTCGCGCCTTCGCGGTTCAGATATGCAATTCAAATTCCTTAACCGCCCGTTCGCTATGCTCACTCAAGACGCCAAGTACGCAAGGATAGACTTAAAAATCCTGTCAGAAAGAAACTATCCAGGCACCTTTGGGCGAACCGAAGGCGGCCGTTCTCTTTGGGCCGGCACCCGGTTCGGGCAAAAACTTCGCGTCCTTGGCGTCTTTGCGGTGAAAAATTTAAAGAAATTAACCAATAATCCAATGGACGTCCCTCGAATCCACATCCCTAATGAACGAATGAATAGGACCTTTCAAAATGTCAAAACCAAAAAACTTCGCCATCATCGGCGCTGCCGGATTTGTAGCGCCTAAGCATCTGAAAGCGATTAAAGATACCGGCAACAATATCGTTGCTGCGCTGGACAGTTCCGACTCCGTCGGCATCCTGGACAGCTTTTCCTTTGATGTCGATTTTTTTACCGAATTCGAACGGTTTGATCGCCATGCCGAAAAGCTCAAAAGATTAGGAGATGAGAAAAGAATCCATTATGTCAGTATTTGCTCGCCCAATTACCTTCACGACGCTCATATCCGGTTTGCCCTTAGGATCGGCGCGGATGCGATTTGTGAAAAACCGCTGGTTTTAAATCCCTGGAATCTGGATGCCCTGGCTGAAATCGAAAAAGAGACCGGCGGAAAAATCTTCAACATATTGCAACTGCGGCTTCATCCATCAATTATAGCGTTAAAGCAAAAAATTGAAAAAACAACGGCGGCTAAAAAATCCGACATTATCCTGACTTACATCACCTCCCGGGGGAAGTGGTACCATCACTCCTGGAAGGGGGATATGAAAAAATCAGGCGGCATCGCCACCAATATCGGGATACACTTTTTTGATATGCTGATCTGGATATTCGGGAAAGTGATCCGTCACGAAGTTCACGTTAAAGACGAAGAAAAAATGGCGGGTTTTATTGAGCTTGAAAAGGCAAATGTCAGATGGTTTCTTTCCGCGGATCGAAATGATCTGCCGGATGTTGCCAAAAGAAACGGCAACACCACATTTCGATCCATTACTGTTGATGAGGAAGAGATCGAGTTTTCCGGCGGTTTTACAGATCTTCATACCCTGGTTTATAAAGATATTCTATCAGGCGGCGGTTTCGGCATTGAAGATGCACGGCCCTCTATCACTCTTGTCCACCAAATCAGAGGGGCCGAACAGAAAGTAAGCAAAGGTCGCAATCATCCATTGATTAGATAGAATACCCGAATAAGCTGTATAATATAAACTCAGGCTGATTGATTTTGATGATCCTTCCTTCTCAAAGGATCATTAAAAAATATAAAAAAATCTCCGCGTCTCAGCGCCTCTGCGAGAGAAAAAAACGTCAGTGGTGTCCGTGTAGGTCTGTGGTAAAGGTCGATCTGGAGGTATAATGGACTATTTTGTTCACGAATCAACATATGTTGACGAGGGCTGCGAGATCGGCCAGGGAACAAAAATCTGGCATTTTTCCCACAT
>JARGFK010000197.1 GCA_029211065.1 Desulfobacterales bacterium | reverse complement strand
CCTTCTGCCCCCTCTTATAGCGGGTTTTACCTCATGCGACAACTATCCTAACACAGGGGGCTGTGTTCATTCCCTCGGATCCGGAGTTGGGGAGTGAAGCCGAGGCTGATTGGGGCAACTGTCAGGCCATATTAGCCGATGAGCCGACCAAGCTTAAAATGTTTTGCGTGCGCTCCAAGGCAAGCGGCATGCACCTTGTGCAGTGCTATCCCTGCGAGCGCCAGCAGGCCCTGTTTGAGGGCCATATTCAGGCGTTTTCTTTTTTTGATGGGGTTTTCCCCACCCTGATCTATGACAATTTGACGACCGCCGTTGAGAAGGTTTTGCGCGGCAAGGAGCGTCGGCTTCAGGAGAGCTTTGCCAGGTTCAAGGCCTATTACAACTTCACCCCCCGGTTTTGCAATATCGGCCAGGGCCATGAGAAGGGTGGCGTTGAGGGTCTGGTCGGCTATGCCCGGCGCAACTATATGGTGCCAGTTCCCCGGGCCGCAAGCCTTGAAGAGCTCAACAGCAGGCTGCGTGAGCAGTGTCTTGCCTTTGGCCGTCACCGCATTGCCGGCCGCAGCGAGACCGTCGGCGAGCTTTTCGAACAGGAGAAAAGACATCTTATTGCCCTGCCACCGGTACCCTATCAGAATGGGGAGGCCGGTGCAGGCAAGGTCGACAAGTACGCCACTGTGATCGTCGATAAGAACCGCTACTCGGCGCCGACGACCTATGCCGGCTTGAGGGTCCAGACGCTGGTCTATACCGATGTGGTGGAGATTTTCCACAACAGCAAAAAGATCGCCGTCCACAGCCGGGTATACGGCAACAATAAATGGCAGATGGATCCGCAGCATTACCTGGAGCTTATTTACCGCCGACCTCAGGCGTTTGAGTCCGCCCGGCCGATCCGGCAGTGGCGCGCTCAGTGGCCCGATTGTCTGGAAGCGCTGCTGAGCCGATTTAATGCCCGGCAGGGAGATACCAAAGGCGTCAAGGAATTTATCGAGGTCCTCATGTTGTTTAAGGACCATGATTCCTCGGCGGTTATCGAGGCCGTAGCGCACGCCCTTGCCGCCGATATCGGCTCCAGTGCGGCGCTCAAGCATCTGCTGTTAAAAAGCAGTACGGCACCCATACCAGCCTTGTCGAGCTGGCAGCGTCTGCCTCCTCCGGATGTCTCCGTGTATGGACAGATCGGAGGTGGGATATGAGTGCCGCGGTCATGGCTCAATTGAAAGCCAACTTGAAGCTGTTGCGCCTGGCGGCAATCGGAGCTCAACTTGAGAGCCAGCTTCGCCAGGCCAAAGAAAACAGCCAGGATTATGCCGAGTTTTTATTGAATTTAACCGATCTTGAGAATGCCACCCGGATGGAAAACGGCCGCAAGCGGCGCATCCGGGATGCCAAGTTCCCACTTTTAAAGCCGATCGAAACATTTAAATTCGAAGCGGCGCCGGAGCTGGATCTTCGCCTCATCAAGGAGCTCTTATCCGGTGAGTATCTCAAGGGAAAGCGCAACATCATCTTTTTAGGAAAAAGCGGAACCGGAAAAACCCATCTGGCTACAGCCCTTGGCATGGCCGCCTGCGGCCAGGGGGTCCGGACACGCTTTACCACCGGTTGCGAACTGGCCAATGAACTGATCGAGGCCCGTAGCGAAAGGAGCCTTAAACGCACGATCAATCGCTTTTTTGGCTATGGGCTACTGATTGTAGACGAGTTGGGCTATGTGCCCTTTACCAAAGAAGGAGCCGAGCTTCTGTTCCAGGTGCTGGCTGAGCGCCATGAGCGCAAGCCGGTAATCATCACCAGCAACCTGGGCTTTGGTGACTGGACCCAGATATTTGGCGAAGCGACCCTGACGGCGGCACTTCTGGACCGCGTCACTCATAACGCCCACATAATCAATTGCTCCTGGGAGAGCTATCGGCTCAAGGATACGCTATCCAAAAAGAAGGGTAAAGATCCTCATGGGACGTCAAAGGGTTCCAAATGAGCCCGTTCTGGTAATGGGTAACCCAAGGGCCGGCCGGCGTTCGTAGCTTACAGGGCATTCTGGAAGGCCGAAATCAGACCCGTCTCGATGAGACATCAGAAAATCTGTTATCAACCAGGGGGTGGGTCAAATTTCGGTTGCCACGGTGGGTCAATTTTCGATTGCCATTACCACGGGCGCCTTGAAAAAAGGCAGCTTCTTAGGCTTGACCATTGTGGTTTCGCCGGTCTTGGGATTTCTGCCGGTGTATCCTTGGTATTTCTTGACATAAAAAGAGCACAGCCCCCGGATCTCAACCCTTTCATCCTTGGCAAGGGCATCGGCCATCTCGCCGAAGAAGATTTCAACCACCTTGGCGGCTTCAGACTTCGTCAAATTTTCCTGATTTTTCAGGGCGTCAATTAATTCGAGTTTGTTCATTTTTTTCCTCCACTGTGGTTATAGCGTTGATTCAGCAATTTTTGGTAAGTTATCGGTATTCCTTCGAATTAGCAATGTAATAATAACAAATTAGCACCATAACCAATAGAATTTCAACAGAACCTTCAAGACAGGCAACCAATCGGTTTTTATTGAATCAGCCTTGATCTATACGATTATCTTTGGTATTTTTAAACTTATCGATATTTCGTGATGAAAAAGTGATTGACTTGAGGAGTTTTGAATCGCGAATTGCGGACCCGGATAAAACTGGAATGAAAAATAAATCCAAAGACGAAACCGATGACGAACTTCGACCTGAATACGATCTCACCACATTGCTTAAAGATGGTCTGCGCGGAAGATATGCCAAGCGTTCCGAACAAGAGATAACCCCCAAATCGTTATCTCCAGATGCTGCAAAAGCTTTTCCAACTGACGAATGAATAGAAAGAAGATACTTCAAAAGGTTCTTGCCGGGTCGAAAAATATCAGGTTTTCTGATATGGTGAATCTTGTTGAAGGATTTGGTTTCTCTCTTTCAAGAACTGATGGAAGTCATCATATTTTTTCTCGATCGGATATACCGGAGCTTATCAACCTGCAAAATGTAAAAGGCCAAGCGAAACCGTATCAGATCCGTCAGTTTTTAAAATTTGTTGAAAAACATGCCCTTATACTGGAGGATGAAAAATAATGCGCGACTATCATATAAATATTTTCTATTCAGAAGATGACGACGGATATATTGCCGACATCCCGGACCTTGAAGCATGCTCAGCTTTTGGTGATACACCGGATAAGGCGCTTCACGAGGTGCAAAAAGCTAAGTCTTTGTGGATTGAAGCTGCCATGGCTGAAGGCAAGACAATTCCACCGCCAAAATATCGGCCAGTAATTTATCAAGCCCAATTCGCCTGATTTAAACCACTTTTTCCAGTTTTTCTATAAAGTTGAAATTTCTGATTTGGGTTGATCAAATGGTGCAGGGTTCTGGTGCCGTTTTGTGTTCTACTGTACTGAAACTACACTACAATATTGCTATGTTATTACGTTATGCCGATAAGGTCAGATTGTCGTGAATTCAGGGGTAAGGGTGGCATGGGCACACACTTTCTTTTTTTAATGGAATTGAACTGTTCCAAGGCAATTATTTTTGGATGGCGTAATTTCGTATCAGAAAAGGGGGCGATGGATTAAAAATCCCTCGGTGGTTTTCTGGAAGGTGTATTTTTATTTTGAATCGTGAAAAAAGGACACAGCCAAATAGCCGTGCCCGATTGTGCCCAAAATGTGCCCGTCAAGGTCAAAAGTTATCAAAAATTTCCAAACAGAACCAAAAACACTCTTAAAAAGTGCTTTAGATTCAACCTGTTAAAAATATAGACAATTCGGATTATCATTTTCTTGGTCTTCGAATCCGTAGGCCGCAGGTTCGAATCCTGCCCCCGTTAAGCGGGATTTCACATTTGTATTTTAATAAATAAAGGTGTTCAACGCGCGTACCAGGTGTTTATCGCACTTTGCGAAAAACCCTTTTTTCGTGATGTGGGACTTTTCTGGAAAGTGAGGCTTAAAACTGTCAGGTCTTAAACTCGTTTTTAATTTTCAATATCATTTCACCGAGGGCTGGGATATGATTTTTACATACATCAAAAATTGCTTCAGCATTCACATCGAAATAATGATGACTGATTATGTCCCTTAAGGCTTTGGCTTTATGCCATTCGATTTGGGGATATTTGGAGAGAAGCGAATTGGCGGTCACCTTGTCAAGATTCTTTAACCCTTCAC
>JARGFK010000196.1 GCA_029211065.1 Desulfobacterales bacterium | reverse complement strand
ATTTGAGGTGTTTTGGGGAAAGACGAGACGTTATACCGCATCAACACGGGAAGTTGCACTTCGAACTTGAATCCGCGTTTCAATAACCATGCCATTTCGGCCATGAATGTCATCGGCCTGGATTTAATCGTTTAATCGCCATATTAGGTCGGCTTGGAACCGAGCTGACCGGTTTCAACAAATCCGGCTCGGCAAGATTTGATGGCCAGCATCCGTCCAACCGATCAAAATCCGGCCACCGGTGCTTGACCGGACGGCGACAAGCCCGGTCCGCCGCCTGACACCACGCCATGGCTCATCCGGGCGATATGATCACCGGAGAATTTTTGTCCAAAAGGAACGGGACCTCGATATCAATCGGCCTTTCAGCCCTGATGCTCGCCGGTAAGGGGAACGAAGGCGACCGCCAGAACTTCCCGGGAATCAATCGCGCCGTCCCGTTTTTTTTCGTACAGCATCAGAAACTGGAGTGAATGGGGCGGCCCGACGGGAATGACCAGGCGGCCACCCGGCTTCAGCTGCATCAATAACGGCTCCGGAACGCGGTCGGCGGCGGCGGTCACGATGATACCGTCAAACGGGGCGTATGCCGGCAGACCATGATAACCGTCACCCTGATGGACCTCGGCGTTCCGGACTCCGAGGGCCGCCAGTCTGGCCCTCGCCTCCCGGGCCAGATCCGGGACGATTTCGACCGTGTGGACCCGCTTAACCAGTCTGGCCAGGATCACCGCCTGATAGCCGCAGCCGGCGCCGACTTCAAGGATCACATCATCTTTTTCGGGGAGGAGCAGATCGGTCATCAAGGCGACAATAAACGGCTGCGAAATCGTCTGACCATTGCCGATCGGCAGCGGTCTGTTGTCGAAGGCGTAGGGTTTCATGTCATCCGGGACAAACCGATCACGGGGAACTTCGGCCATGGCCTCCATAACCCGGTTACTGATTCTATTTATGCCGGTCGCACCGCTGCTATAGGAACACTCGATTTGAATGGTCCGTAGCATCTGTTCGACTTCCGCCCGCTGTTTCATCGGGAAACCCCTCGCGGATTTAAGCAAAATCCTTTTTCCGCTCCGCCACCAACCGGTCGGCCAATCTGGTCGGCTCCGGGAGACGGTAGCGGATGGCGCAATCCAGAATAATCCGCACCGCGATATCCAGTTCAATATTATGGCCCACACTGACAAAAACCGGTTTGACATTATCCCTGGTCCGCAGCACGGCCCCAATCAGTTCATTATTGTGGCGCAAGGGAGATGAGGCCCCTTGCTGCGGGTCCGGTTCCCGATAGTCACCGATCAGCCGGCTTTTGGCGCAACCTATTGTCGGCAGATCGGCTATCAGCCCGATATGGCTGGCGATCCCGAGCCGGCGCGGATGGGCGACTCCCTGACCGTCACAGATAATCAGGTCCGGAATGTTACGCAGCTTGCGCAAGGCGGCAATCAAGGCGGGTGTTTCGCGAAAAGACAGAAGCCCGGGGATATAAGGAAAACGCAGCTCCAGAATAGCGGTGTGCCGCTCGACAATGGTGTGATCATGGATGTTCCAGAGCACCACCCCGCCGATACACCGTTTTTTATCGGGAGTAAAGGCGGCATCCAATCCGGCCGCAAGTCCGGGGTTCCGTGGCCGGCCTTGTCGGCTGATCGCCGCACTCAGTTTATTCTGGACGGCAATCGCCTGACGCGGGGTAATGACCCAGTTATGAGGCGGACGGCCTATTCTCATTAAACACGCCTCGTATTGTCGTTGTGTCCAAGTTCATACATATTGGGATGGCCCGAAAAAGCAAAAATGCGACGCAACGCAGTAGAGCGACTTTCGCGACGCCATCACGTTTAATGTTATCACCTGGCGATGAGCCGCGAAAAGTAAATAATTATGCGTCGCCGTCCATTCTTTGCTAAGATAGCGGATGCGTGTGGAATTTGAATCGTCCCGGGGGGAAGATGCTTTCCGGTTTTTTTTGTGCCCCCCGGCGGGCGGGACCGTGAGCTGATCTGCCAGCCCTATCGCACCGCGCAGAGTATCCGTCGGGCACTACCCCTATCCATTACAAGAAGGAGAAGCGGTGAATCATAAGATCTTTTCAGGAATTATTCTCATTGTCAGCATCTTTTTTGCGATCGGGACCCCTTACGCCGAGGTGCAGGTTCAGGATGACAGTCCGCAAAAGCGTCATATCAGGGTTGGCGTATTTGATAACTATCCGATTGTATATGAATCAGAAGGGCTGATAACCGGCTTTCATCTGGAACTTTTAAAGGAAGTGGCGAAACAGGAAGGATGGATTCTAGACTATATTTTTGCGGGATCACCGAAAAATGTTCTACAAGGGTTGGAGAGCGGCAATCTGGACATCGGCATGGGCTTGGCGCCGACTCCGGCCCGAGAACGGTTCCTCGAATTCACCAATGAAAAAAATGGTGTTTTACAAGGGCGGATCGTGGTGAAGTCGGAAGCCGAGAATATCGATTCCATCCGTGCGCTCATAGGAAAAAACCTTGCCGTGGTCAACCGGGACGTGGTTGGCGAAAACGGCATTGAGATCTTTGAAAAATTCGGCATCGAAACAAACTTCAAGCTGGTAAGCTCAAACGATGAACTGGTCAGGGCATTAATGACCAATGCCGTCGATGCCGGGATCTTCAACAGTCTGCAAAGCGAAAAATACGCGAAACAATACGATCTGCACCCGACCTCGATACTTTTCGACCCAATTGATGTCCACTACGCCGTACCGAAGGGCAGAAACCGCTATATAGTCGAGGCGCTTGACCGACATCTGCATAAGTGGAAATCAACCAACGGTTCGATCTACTACGAGATGAAAAATATGTTTCTGACCACCCCGGCCACGGATATGCCCAAATATACCAACCGCGAATTATTGATCGCCTTGAGCGTCTGCCTGCTGTTTATTCTCCTTGGCATTATGCTGGGGAATTTCATGGCCACCGAAATGACGGCCGAACACGGCAACATCTCCAGGGTCCATATCAAGCAGATATTTCAATTTATCCTGGCGATGAGCGTTTCCTTCTGGGTATTGGACTCATTCATCGAATGGTTTCTTTTCAACGAAGAACAGCGGCTGAGCCTGCTGGAACTGCTAATCACCCGGGTTCCACTCGAAAACTTGTATATCCGGGCCATGTTTTTTCTTGTTTGCTGTTTCTGCGGTCTGTTTCTGGCGAGATACATCAGTAAATACGAAAAATTGCTCAACGTGGTATTGGCCAGCGTGAACCGTTTCAAGCAGTTAACCGACAATGCCAGGGACATGATATTCCGGATGACTTTGCCGAACGGGGAATATGAGTTTGTCAGCAAGGCCTCTTCCGCCATTTTCGGCTATTCGCCGGAGGAATTCTACCAACCCCCCCTGCTCGTTGAAAAATTAACCCACCCGGACTGGAAAAATTATTTTCACGACCAATGGGAGAATCTATTAACCGGCGCCATTCCCCCGTACTTTGAATATCAGATAATAAATAAAAAGGGAGAAGTGCGTTGGGTAAATCAGCGAAACACCCTCTATTTTGATGAATCCGGCAAGCCCTCGGCGGTTGAAGGAATCGTCACCGATGTCACCGAACAAAAAAAGGTTGGCGCCGAGAAGACGAATATGCCACCGGTCAACTGAGGAAGTCGCTCCGAAACGAGGATATTGTGCCTGCCCAACCGTTTCATAATTGAAATGGTGAAATGCAATACCTTGTATTGGTGCAACATTCCGGTCGGCATGACATCGATTTCGTGACGTTTCGGGGAAAAAATGCGGGCTAGGAATTATTAAAGGGTGTTGAAAAGTAGCTCCCAAAACTTGATTGTTTTGGCCCGGCAACTCTGATCAGTTTGTTTTTTTCGTTACCTTTTGCGTCTGTTGACCATCTTCAAGCTTGCCGAGGATTTTTTAAGCTCTTTCGTGTTCCCGCAGAGGGATGCTTTTTTGAATTATGGCAAACGAATCGGTCAATTTGGCAAAACGCAACAAATTGAATATGTTTTTCTCTTTTATTTCAGCATGTTATACGTTTCAAGCGGCTTTGCTGAACAACTCAGCCTGGCGCTTGTCGGGTTTTTCTTTCCTTCTGGCACCGACCATTTTGATCAGCAATACGGCGATGCTGCTCAAGGTGCATCGGGCCATTGTGGCATTCTGACTGCGCACGCGAAGAGTTTCCAGGCCGGTTTGATTTTTGAGAAGG
>JARGFK010000195.1 GCA_029211065.1 Desulfobacterales bacterium | reverse complement strand
GACTTCGGAAGTTTATGGTACCGCAAAATATGTGCCGATTGATGAAAAACATCCACTCCAAGGGCAGTCCCCCTATTCGGCAACTAAGATCGGGGCTGACCGGATTGCAGAAAGTTACTATCGCAGTTTCAAAACACCCGTTACCATTGTACGGCCCTTTAATACATACGGTCCGCGCCAGTCTGCCCGAGCTGTAATCCCCACCATTCTCACCCAGTTGCTGTCAGGCGCTGAGGAAGTCAAGTTAGGGAGCTTGCACCCCACCCGTGACCTAAATTATGTAAAGGATACGGTCGAAGGATTTATTGCGATAGCCGAATCGGATAACAGCATTGGTGAGGAAATTAATATTTCCTCTCAGAAAGATATTTCAATAGGTCAGCTTGCGCAAATAATCATAAATGAAATCAATCCATCCGCCAAAATTATTTCAGATTTTCCCCGGATTAGACCCAAAAATAGTGAAGTAGATAGACTTTTAGGTTGCAATGAGAAAATAAAAGAAATGACGGGATGGGAGCCTAAATACAGCCTACAGCAAGGCATACATGAGACGATCGAATGGTTTAAGGACGAGAAAAATTTGTGGCAATATAAATCGGGCCGTTATAATGTTTGAAAAAATTATCGCCTTTATTAAATCTCTTTATCCAAACGACAATCCGATTCCACTTCATGAACCCCGCTTTGCCGGCAATGAAAAAAAATATCTCATTGACTGTATCGATTCGAGGTATGTATCCTATGTGGGACCGTATGTCAGCCGTTTTGAGGATGAAATTCGGCAGTACACCGGTGCCAAATATGCGGTCGCTGTCTCCAGCGGAACGGCTGCATTGCATGTAGCCCTCCTTATTGCCGGAGTAGCGCCCGGGGACGAGGTGATAACCCAGCCGTTGACATTTGTCGCAACAGCCAATGCCATTTCCTACTGCAGCGCACTACCGGTGTTTGTGGATGTAGAACGATCAACCATAGGACTTGATCCGGAAAAAATGGAAGATTTTCTGAAAGAAAATGGTATCGTGAAACCGGATGGCAGGTGCTACAATAAAGTAACCGGTAGAAAGATCGCAGCATGCGTACCCATGCATACCTTTGGCCACACGGTTCAGATCGATCAGATTATTGAAACCTGTCGAAAATACCAGATTCCAGTCGTTGAGGACGCCGCCGAAGCGATGGGTAGTTTTTACAAGGGACAACATGCCGGCACATTCGGGGATATTGGCATTTTAAGTTTTAATGGTAACAAGCCGGTGACAACCGGCGGCGGCGGCATGATCATCACCAACGATGAAACCCTTGCCGTAAAAGCAGAGCACTTGACCACAACAGCCAAACAGCCACATCCCTGGGAGTTTGTTCATGATGAGGTCGGCTACAATTATCGCATGCCGAATATCAATGCCGCCGTGGGCTGTGCTCAAATGGAATGCTTTAACGGGGTCTTAGAAAACAAACGCACCACGGCCCAAAAGTATAGCCGGTTTTTTCAGGAAATCGGGATCCCATTTATTGTAGAACCTGCCGGCACCCGGTCCAACTACTGGCTGAATGCGATTGTTTTAAAGGATAGACAGGAACAAGAGCAGTTTCTTTCCTATGCCACGGAACAAGGCATTCAAGCACGTCCTGTTTGGACACTTATACCCCACCTCCCCATGTACCGCCATTGTCAGAGTACATTCCTTGAAACCGCCCAATGGCTCGAAGACAGACTGGTCAACATCCCAAGCAGTGTGCGAGTTTAATATATCAGCCGAAAAAGCGACTTATGGAAATAGTGGGACACCATATCAGGTTCAACGCGTTTAACATTTCTGATACTTATACCGATCTCCATATTCATTCGACATGGTCTGATGGTATCAATTCCATAGTCGAAATTGTGCAAGGAGCGAGGATTAAGAATCTCAGAATCATCGCGATTACCGACCACGTCAGACGAAAATCCACCTATTTCACAGGCTATTGCGATGAAATAAGGAAAATAGGAGTGAGCGACCTATCGATTCTGATCGGATTCGAGGCAAAGATCAAGAATTTTCAGGGCAACCTGGATGTTTCCAGCAAGGTACGTAAGATGTCTGACCTTCAAATAGGCAGTGTTCATCGGTTTCCGTTGGGCAGGAAGCTGATTTCTCCGAAGGATCTTAGCAAGCGCATTTGCCAGGAGGTCGAGCTTGAACTCTCTGTTGCGGCGATCAAGAAGCAACAGATGGACATCCTCGGGCATCCGGGGGGAATGTCGCTAAAAGAGTTTGGGGAGTTCCCCATGGAATTCTTCCGCGAAATAATTGTTGAATGTTCTCGCAACGACATCATCTTTGAACTGAATAGCGCCTACCATGCAGCCATCTATTGGGATTTACAACCTATGCTTCAGGAGCACAACCCGTATGTTTCCTTCGGGTCTGACGCTCACACCCTTGAGGAAATAGGGAAGTGGTCGACCATTCTAAGGCAAGGATCTGGCGCATGCTAAGGATTGGCATCACGGGTACCGGTTCCTTAATCGGTCAAGCGATAATTAAATCGATAAAGGAGTCCTCCTTCTGTAGAGATTGCTACGTCGTAGGTTTTGACTATTTTAAAAACACAGTGGGCAGTTACTGGGTGAATAAAAACCACTTGCTGCCTGATATCCTTGATAATAAAATAACTGAGTCGCAATGGGTGAACGCGGTCACCGAGGCTCTTGGCAACGAAAGATTGCAGATTCTGCTTATTGGTTTAGACTTTGAGTTAAAGTTATTCGCCAAATACGGCCAAAAAATGGAACAGGCAACAGGTTGTAAGATAGTCGTGTCAGATAAGAGGGTTATAGAAATTGCTGATGATAAATACCTTACATTTCAGTTCCTGAAAAACAATGGGTTACACTTTCCCCAAACATATTTGGCTACGGAGCTTTCTGACGGTAAAGTCAAGTTCCCCGCAATACTCAAACCAAGGGTTGGGGCAAGAAGCAGGGGTGTATATGTGGTTAGAAATGACGGTGATCTAAATGATAAACTTATGAAAATCAAGGATCCGATCTTGCAGGAACTCGTTGGTGATGACAGCGAAGAGTATACGTGTGCTGTAATCTTCTTTGATCACCAGGTGAAAGAGATGATTGCACTGAAACGCGAGTTGCGAGATGGAAATACCTATTCCGCATGCCATAGTCGGTCTTTTCCGCGTTCGATTTACGATTACATACACAAGATAGCTATGAAGCTGGAACCTTATGGTGCATGTAATTTCCAACTGCGGATTGACAGCAATAACATACCCAAACTTTTTGAGATAAATGCCCGTCATTCAGGTACAACATATATGCGAAGTCTTTTCGGTTTCCAGGAAGTTGAATACGTCATCAGATATGTGCTCGGGCAGGAGATACCCAGATTCGAAATCAGAGACGGACTGGTTAAGAGATACTTTGAAGAGATATTCATTGGGGCTGAAGGATCATGAACATTCTTGTAACAGGGGCTGACGGATTCGTTGGGCGGCATGCCTGTAGATATCTGCAGAAAAGTCATACATTGCATAGAGTTAATGGTCCGAAACGTAAGGGTATTCTAACGGTTGACTTGTGTGATAGGGATGAGGTAAAGGAAGTATCCCGTCTACTGCAAAAAGGGGCCCAGATTGACGTCATATTGCACCTGGCCTCGAAGCTTGTGGGTTCATCTGATGTAGAAAATATGGAGGTCTTCTATGACAATATTCGCATTACGGAAAGTGTTATAAAACTTGCCAGGAATATTAAACCAAAAAAAGTGATCAACATCTCATCAATGGCTGTCTATCCGGCTCTTGATGGAACCTTCAGTGAAACGTCGCAGATACAGACATCCCATAATACAGATTGCCTCTATGGATTGTCGAAGTTCTGCAGTGAAAATCTTATCGATTTTATGCTCAATAGGCACGGAATACTTACGGCGCACCTTCGCATATCACAGATAATTGGACAGGGAATGAGAAACGATCGTGTTGTTCCGGTAATGCTTAAGGAACTCTCAGAAAATAACACAATCACAGTGAGAGGGAATGGAGAACGAGTCAGCAATTTTATTCATATCGACAAACTGGTATCGTTAATTGGTTTATTTGTGGTACAGGATATTTCGGGCATATACAATGTTGGTGGCGTTAATATTTCCTATTATGATCTCGCGCAAAGACTGATAATGGAACATGGCAATGAGCGCTCTAAAATCATTAAGATTGATGAAAAACCAGGATCTAAATTTCGTCTGTCGACCGATAAACTAAGTGCAGCGTTAAAACTTTGGGGCATAGACCCGGCAATAGTGAACGGGCTTAAAAATTGGAAATGAGAAGAATGAACCTGTTTTCGACACATGGCTTAATTTGACTTCGTAAATTTTGTTTAGCCATTCTGCCGTCCCCGCATTCGTT
>JARGFK010000194.1 GCA_029211065.1 Desulfobacterales bacterium | reverse complement strand
GCCTGCCGCTGCGGGCCAAGGAAGTCAGCATCATCCGGGGGATCTGCCGCCAGATCGACTGGTATGGCGGAAAATGTTATGAAGACGGCCGGAAAGCCCTCAAGTCCGGCAAAGCCGATCAAGAGCCGGAAACCAGGTAAGCTCTTTTGTATCTCAGCTTAGTACAAATGAGCATTAATACCGTGACGTGTCAAAAAACCCCCCGGTTTTATATTCATCAAAATTGACGTGATATACGGAATGATCGATCCTGAGAACGGTAAAAGAAAACGCTTGTCAAGATCAAATGTATTGTGTAAACAGTAGTATACCAATCCAAGCGCATATTCTGCAGATCAAAAATATTGAAACGAACTAATTTGCCCGGTCAAGATTCTTTCTGGTTTTTGGAGATATCCCGAAAACTATAGAATCACTTGTTATGCCTCTTAGACACGGAGTATTATGAAAAACTTGGCAATATTTTGTGCAGATGTTGGCTCAATTAAAGCAAAGAAGTTTGGTTGGGCTGCTATCACTCCGGATTCCAATGCACCAGAATCAGGACCAGATATCGAAGAATTTGTTTCTCTAATTTATAAATCTATTGGCCTTGAGCACAAAGTGGCAATTGGGTTTGAATGCCCCCTATTTGTTCCAATGAGATCCAACCCTCTACTTGTAAATTCATCACGAAAAGGAGAGGGAAATCGAAGCTGGAGTGCCAGTGCCGGTACTGGGGCTTTAGCTACTGGATTGGTCGAGGTTCTTTGGGTGATGAATCAGCTCACTGAAAAGCTTGGTAAGCCCCCTATAGCGGAATTAAATTGGGATGCATTTCAAAGTTCAAATACCATATTTTTGTGGGAAGCATTTGTTACATCCACAGCGAAAGGAAGTGGCCACTCAGGTGATGCTATCATTGCTATTGATTGTTTTGTGAATGCCCTGCCACAGTTGAGCCATGCCAATGCCATTGATGAACATTCAGTACTTTCATTGGTCGGTGCAGCAGCCTTACGAGCGGGTTGGTCAACTGATTTAAACTTACTATCAATGCCTTGTATTGTAATCAAGGCATAACAAGACGCTCAAGCAAGGACGCAGCAAGCTGCGCTGCTTAGCTTGGCGTTCATGCGTTAATAAAGTAGGTTTTGAAATATGAATGTACCTGACAGAATCAAAGAATTAACCGAGACGTTCGATTACAATCTGGAATCGTATAAAAAAGGTATCTACAATGAAACCCAAGTGCGCCGTGAATTCATAGATCCTTTTTTCGAGGAATTGGGCTGGGATGTTGCCAACAAACAGGGCTATGCCGAAGCCTACAAGGACGTTATCCATGAAGACGCCATAAAAGTCGGCGGCGTCACCAAGGCGCCTGATTACTGCTTCCGGATCGGAGGCGCCCGCAAGTTTTTTCTGGAAGCGAAGAAACCGTCGATCAACATCCAGGAAGACATCCATCCGGCCTACCAGTTGCGCCGATACGGCTGGAGCGCCAAGCTGTTCCTCAGCATTCTGACGGACTTCGAAGAGTTTGCCGTTTACGACTGCCGGACGAAACCGGTGAAAACCGACAAGGTTTCCCACTCCCGCATCCTTTATTTCAAATACACGGATTATGCGGACCGGTGGGAAGAAATCGCCGGCATCTTTTCCCGGGATGCGATTCTGAAAGGCTCCTTCGACAAATACATCGAGTCCAATAAAATCAAGAAAGGTACGATGGAGGTCGATGCCGCATTCCTGCAGGAGATCGAACGCTGGCGGGAACTCTTGGCCAGAAACATCGCCCTGCGCAATCCGAACCTTTCCCAACGGGAATTGAACTTCGCCGTTCAGCAGACAATCGACCGGATCGTGTTTCTCCGTATCTGCGAGGATCGGGGCATGGAAGCTTACGGCGGATTAATGGCGCTGCGAAACGGGGAGAATGTTTACAAACGGTTGTTCCATCTTTTCAATAAAGCGGACGAAAAATACAATTCCGGGTTGTTTCATTTCAGAAAAGAAAAAGGCCGCGAAAATTGCGACAACCTGACGCCCTTCCTGCAGATTGATGACAAGCCGCTAAAGGATATTTTCAACAACCTATATTACCCGGAAAGCCCTTACGAGTTTTCCGTTCTGTCGGCCGACATCCTCGGGCGAGTCTATGAAAAATTTCTGGGCAAGGTCATTCGCCTCACTGCCGGTCACCAGGCCAAAATCGAGGAAAAACCGGAAGTCCGCAAAGCGGGCGGGGTTTACTACACGCCGGACTACATAGTGGACTATATCGTTAAAAACACCGTGGGCAAGCTGGTGGAGGGCAAAAAACCCGGCCCCAGGGGCGGCGTGAGTCACCTGAAGATATTGGACCCGGCCTGCGGTTCGGGTTCGTTTCTGATCGGCGCTTATCAGTTTTTGATAGACTGGCATCGGGATGAATACATCAACGACGGCCCGGAAAACTGGTCAAAAGGCAAAACGCCCCGCATCTACCGTTCCCAGAAAAGGGGATGGCGGTTAACCACCGACGAGCGCAAGCGAATCCTGTTGAACAACATTTACGGCGTGGACATCGATCATCAGGCGGTGGAGGTGACAAAGCTGTCCCTGTTGCTCAAGGTGCTGGAAGGGGAGGACGAACAGAGCATCGGCAATCAGATGCTCCTGTTTCAAGAGCGGGTTCTGCCTGACCTGTCGAACAACATCAAATGCGGGAACTCCTTGATCGGGCCGGATTTCTATAACCATCAACAGATGAGTGTTTTTGACGAAGAAGAAATCTATCGAGTCAATGCTTTTGACTGGAATGCCGAATTTGCGAAAATAATGAAGGATGGCGGGTTTGACGCGGTGATCGGCAATCCGCCGTATGTTGACCTGAAAGGTTTTCCGGTACAAGAACTGTCTTATATCTTCAAATCCTACGAATGCGCCAACAACCGGGTCAACCTTTTTGCTACATTCATGGAACGATCATTTTCTTTGCTTCAAAAATCTGACGGCTATTTTTCAATGATTGTCCCGACTGCGGTCTTAGCGCAAACATCCTATACCGCTCTGAGAAAAAAAATTCTTAATGAAACCACATTACTATATTTGGCTCGCTTGCCGAATGAATCTTTTGGTTCCGCTGCTGGAGAGGTCAAAGTTGATACAGTGATTGTGACTTGGAGTTCTCCTCACAAAACAAAAGTGCCGACTAATCTCATTGCATATCGTGGATATGAACGAATTTCTTCGATAGCGCCAACAACAGCACATATTCATGGAGAATTATCGATGAACAATGTGGCTAAAGCTCCTGATTATGTTTGGCCTGTAAATACAACTGATTTCCACAACGTCATCCTTAAAAAGATTGAGGGAAAGGGAGTCCCATTGGTCTTTCTGGTTGAGTTTTGTTTAGGATTGACTCCCTACGACAAATACAAGGGACATACAGAGAAACAGATCAAAGAAAAGGCTTTCCACGCCGACCACCAAAAAGATTCAACTTACAAGAAGCTCCTGAAAGGAAATGATGTTCGACGTTATCAAGTTAGCTGGAATGGTGAAGAATGGATTAGCTACGGTGACTGGCTTGGGGCACCCCGTGAAGAACGGTTTTTTACTGAAAAGCGGATTATAGTTAAGCAGATAATCGATTGGAGCAGTTTGCGTATTTGGGCTGCCTTAACATCCGATGTCCTCTACAATACCCAAAATGCATTCAACCTGCTACCTAATGACGAAAATTCGCTTGAGTACATTTTGGGGCTTTTGAATTCTAAGTTGATCAACTTCTATCATCAGAAGCGGTTTCTTGATGAGTTTAAAATGCGATTCCAAAAGATCCTTATAAGAGACTGTAAACGTTTCCCCATCCGCACCATCAACTTCGACGATTCCGCCGATGTCGCCCGGCACGACCAGATTGTCAGCCTTGTCGATCAAATGCTGGAGTTAAACAAAAAACTGGTCGAATCAAAAGTTCCTCAGACAACAGACATGTTGAGGCGGCAAATCGAATCGACGGACAGACAAATCGATCAACTCGTGTATAAATTGTATGATTTAACGGAGGAAGAAATCAAAATCGTAGAATCAGAAACTTAAAAATGCATAACCTTGCATTGCACAGGACGCCAAAAAGCAGGCGCCTGTGAATTTGGTGTTAGCCGGACACGGGTGTGATGAGACATTCCTTTTCTCGATTTGTCTATTGAAATATGGGGACGGCCTTGCATTAATGCTTTATTTTTCATTCTGATGATTCTATTGGCTTTAGTATGCCTCGAAAAGCCTGCATCGATGCACCCGGAGCCCTGTTCGGAGGCGGTCTGATTCGAAGCAGTGGAGGATGGCAGGCGGTAAAGAGATTACGAAAAAATAAAATCCATTTGAAGGGCGACGAACGTATCCTCGCAGACGTAACCCTTTTTAGTAGTGGTACCGGCAGGCCAGGATGCGGATTTTATCTTCTTTGACCTGATAGACTAGTGTCACGTCAACCTTGTAATGTCGTAAAAAATGTGGTAAGTATGCTTCATAATCAACCCGGGAGGATTGGATA
>JARGFK010000193.1 GCA_029211065.1 Desulfobacterales bacterium | reverse complement strand
AATTATCACGAATACTCTATTTAACTCAAATATCTACAGGAAATATCCACTTTAATCTGTTCGCCCAGAATTACTGGCTGACCGCATCTTTCCTTGACAACTGATACGTATTGTCATAAATAGCGTGATCGTTTTAAATAACCGTTCTAAGGCAATCCGTTTGGGCGTTCACCCGGTTGCATCGATTGAGTTTAAGATGGGTAAAATACGGATATTGTTGTATACTTTTTTAGCAATTGCTGCGGGCGGCGCCCTTTCCCTTTTGCTTTTAAACCAGTTCTATAATTCGGTGCCAAAATCACCTGTGGTTCACCCGCTGCTGTCAACGCCCCAAAAGGAGCTGTTTAAAACAACGGCGCATCTTTATTTTGCAGATAAGGAAAAACCTTTTTTAATTGCCGAGGAGCGGGACCTTTTGCACGCAGAGGACGCCGTCAGTTTCGCCAAAATGATTGTAACAGCTCTATCGGAAGGCCCCCGGCAGGAACTCATGCGGACACTGCCTTCGGAAACCGTTTTAAGGGCCTTGTTTATTGATCAGAATAAAACCGCTTATGTTGATTTCAATGAATCCCTTAAAGAAAATCACCCCGGCGGGAGTCATGCTGAAATACTGACGATTTATGCAATTGTAAATTCTCTGGTTTTGAATATCCCGGGAATAGAGACCGCTAAAATTTTGTTTGACGGCCGCGAATCCATGACGCTTAGCGGCCATATGGATCTGCGCTTTCCGATGAAAGCCAATATGTTGCTGGTGCGATGACCAAACAGACCAAAATAAACTGTTTTCGGAATATCGGTATTATCGCCCATATCGATGCGGGCAAGACCACCGTTACCGAACGGATACTCTACTATACCGGCCGTTCCTATAAAATGGGCGAGGTTCATGACGGAGAAGCTGTTATGGACTGGATGCCGGATGAACAGGAGCGCGGCATCACCATAACGTCCGCGGTAACTACCTGCCAGTGGAAAAATTGTGATATCCAGATCATCGACACGCCGGGGCATGTTGACTTTACCATTGAGGTAGAACGATCTTTGAGAGTGCTGGATGGCGCCATCGGCGTATTCTGTGCTGTCGGCGGTGTTGAACCCCAATCGGAAACAGTCTGGCATCAGGCCGACAAGTACCATGTTCCCAAAATTGCGTTTATTAATAAACTGGACCGGATCGGCGCCGATTTTTTGGGAACGGTTCAAATGATTAAAGACCGTTTGAAGGCAACGCCGATCATATTACAACTTCCCGTCGGTTCCGAGGACAATTTTGTCGGCGTTATCGATTTAATCGAAATGAATCAAATCCTGTGGGATGATGATACCCTGGGAGCGACTTACGCCCGTTCTGAAATATCAACCGACGATATTGAAGCCGCGAAAAAATATCGAGAAGAGCTGATTGAAACAGTTGCCGAATACGATGACAGCCTTATGGAGGCATATCTGTCTGAAAAACCGATTTCCACCAGCGACATTCTGTCAGCCATCCGCAAGGCAACCATTAATTTAAAACTGGTTCCGGTCCTGTGCGGCTCAGCCCTGAAAAACAAGGGTATCCAGCCGCTTCTGGACGCGATTGTCAACCTGCTCCCCAGCCCCGCCGAAGTTCCTGCCGTCAGGGGAGTTCATCCCGACAGCGGCGAAACGCTGGAAATTCCCCATAGGGATTCGGGGCCGCTGGTCGCTCTGATATTCAAGGTGTCGATGATGGAGGGACGTAAGCTTTCCTTTGTCAGGGTTTACAGCGGCAAGATGCATGCCGGCAGCGAAGTATACAATGCATCCCGCCGGATCAAGGAAAAAACAGCCCGCATCCTTCGCATGCATGCCAACAAAAAGGAACGGGTTGACGTCGTTGCCGCCGGTGCCATCGTCGGGGTTGTCGGTTTGAAGGAATCTTCAACCGGTGAAACGCTTTGTTCCGCCGAGCATCCGGTGTTACTCGAAAAAATTGAATTTTATGAACCGGTTATTTCCGTTGCAATAGAGCCCAAGACTCACTCGGATCAGGAAAAAATAGATCAGGTCTTAGAAAAATACATGGCCGAAGATCCCACCTTGCGTGTTCGAAAAGATGTAGACACCGGTCAAACCATACTTTCAGGAATGGGCGAGCTTCACCTCGAAGTCGTCATCAGCCGGATGCTGCGTGAATTTAATACCAATGTCAACGTCGGGAAACCCCAGGTTGTCTATCGTGAAACCATCGGGAAAGAAGCCTCTGCAACCGCCCAGTTTGACAGAGAGATTTCCGGCCAGCGACACTTTGGCGGGGTCAGCCTTCAGCTCTTTCCGCTTCCCCGGGGAAGCGGCAATCGCTTTCGTTCAGATATTACGGAAGAGATCATTCCCGGCGCATTTATTGCCGCCGTCGAGAAAGGAGTTAAGGAGTCTTTTGAAAACGGCGCGCTCATGGGCTATCCGGTTGTAGATATTGAAGCCGTCCTTACCGGCGGCGAATATAAGGATACGCTGGGAACGGAACTGGCATATCGGGTCAGCACGTCCATGGCGTGCCAGAAAGCGCTACTAAAAGGAGATCCGTTTCTGCTGGAACCGATTATGGACGTGGAAGTCTTTGTGGCAGAATCCTTTATGGGTGATGTCATTGGCGACCTGAATTCCCGAAGCGGCAAAATCGAATCCATCTTCCCGCAAATGGGCGTTCAGGTAATTAAAGTTATCGTACCCCTTAAACGCATGTTCGGTTATTCCACTGCATTAAGATCCGCCACCCAGGGAAGAGGGACATTTAGCATGCAATTTTCCCATTTTGATCAAAGCTGAATCCCCAAATATTATATGATAAGTCATTTCAACCTTTCAGATTAGATCTGAAAGCAATGCGTCTGCTTAAAGGCGGGACGATCAGGCCTCAGATGGGGTTTTGAAATGACTCTTACCGCGAATCCTGGGGCGACTGTTTTAATTCAGCCTTCAGCTCTTTCAATATATTTTCGATCTTTTGTTTTTTATTGGGGTCGGTTATGTCCGTTAAAGCCCGGTTTAAGTGAAAGTAGGCAGTTTTAGGCTTCCCGGTTTTCTGATAGTAAACCCCCAGATAATAGTGGGAATCGGCCTGCTTCCCCTGTCTGCCGAAAGCCTCCCCCAACGCATAATAGGCCTGTTCATATCCCGGATTTTTGGAAACCAGGACCATCCATGTTTCGGCGGCTTTATCAAATCTTTCCATACCCATTTGGGCCTTGCCCAGAAAAAATAATCTTTCCGGGTCATTGGGATCGATACTGAGAGAACTTTCTAAAATATTCAACGCCTGGGGGTAGCTGCCTTCCTGGACGTATATTTTACCTAAATCGGTCAAAATATAGGGATCAAAAGCCTTTTTTCCCAGTGCCGCTTTCAGATGAATGACCGCATCCCTGCGGTTGCCGGTTCGTGCCTGGATCAAACCCAACCCATAATGCGCCAAAGGATCTTCGGGATAATCCGCAACAGCATCTTTAAACAATTTCAAGGTCAGATTCTCATCCTGATAATTCGCTACCAGGTAAGTATGCGCCCGTCTGAACTCATAAGAATCGGTTTGAACGGCCGGCTTCGAATGCTGGTCCAGCCAGGTATCGATATAGGCGATCCGGTCTTCAGAAGCCGGATGCGTCATTAAATAGGTGGGCACCTGTTCCGATCCGAACCATTGCACACTTCGGATTTTTTTTAAAATGGACATCAAACCGGATGCACTGTATCCGGCCTTGTCCAGGTAATCCAGGCCCCGTTGATCCGCCTGGATTTCATCATCACGGCTGTATGCAAGCATAATGGACTGACCGGCTGCCAACGACCCGATCGTGACCGCATTGGCTGCTGTTGCCGCTCCGCCGGCGCCTAGAAAGATACCGGCCGCAACACCGGCCATGGTCGCGATATTGACTTTTTTGGAACGCTCTATCTTTTGGGAGATATGCCGGCTGGCAACATGGGAAATTTCGTGGGCAATAATTCCGGCAAGCTCATCTTCTGTCTGCATGGCTGCAAAAAGACCGCTATTGATATAGATATGACCTGCAGGCGTTGCAAACGCATTATAAACATCTTCTTTTACAACATAAAAGCGATAGGCAAAGGGTTGCGGCGGCATCATCGCCAGAATCTTTTGACCGATTTTATTAACATGGTTAACGATAACCGGGTCCTTAATCAGCTGATAATGTTTTAACACGAGCTTCTGGAACTCCCGCGACAGCTCTTCTTCTTCTTTTAAGGTGATGCCGACGGCGCTGCGAGGAGAAGCCAGACTGAAAAAACAAAACAGCCCGATACCGAGCAGTATCCATTTATATTTTAATTGCTTGCCAGCTTTCATATGCCTATCCTGAAATACAGATCTTATGAACCCCATGCGCCTGACAATGGGATCAGCTATCTGAGCTTTTATATATAATAGGGTCTTTATATTCTGAAAACAAGAATATCATCTCACATTCCCTGATTCACCGTCAAGAAAAGTAAAAAACCTCGTTGATCCTGAAGAATCAGGGTGATAGGTTAATTTTAG
>JARGFK010000192.1 GCA_029211065.1 Desulfobacterales bacterium | reverse complement strand
ATATCGGGATATGGATTTCTTCAAGCTTAAAATCTTCGCGCTTCATGAAGCGAAGTACGCTTTAGTCGGATGAACCATAAGTTTTTTGTCTAAAATTAACCTATCACCCTGATTCTTCAGGATCAACGAGGTTTTTTACTTTTTTTGACGGTGAATCAGGGTTCACCTGATTTGCTTAACCATTTAAGTTTACGGATAATTTTGGCAAACCAGGCACATTTAAGACCGACGTGCCGGTTGCCTACAAGTTGTCTTCGACCGGGCCAATACAACACTTAACGCTGAGATTCCTCAGACAGCATCCGGGCTATGGCTTCCAGCGCCAGCTCGTATCCCAGGGCCCCGAAACCCGCCATCCGGGCGGTGACGATATCGGCAATCAGCGATTTGTGGCGAAACGGCTCGCGCTTGTCGATGTTGGAAAGGTGGATTTCAACGATGGGAATCTGCAGCAGCAGGAGCGCATCCCGGATCGCCACGCTGGTATGGGTATAAGACGCAGGGTTGATGATCAGCCCATCATGTCCACCCGCCGCCTGGATCTTATCGACAATACCCCCCTCGTGGTTGGACTGAAAGGTTTCCACCGCGATATCCAGGCGCCGGCCCCGTTCCACCAATTGACTGTCAATGTCCGCAAGGGTTTTGCGCCCGTAAACATCCGGTTCTCTTTGGCCCAGCATGTTCAGATTCGGCCCGTGGATAACCAGCACCGATCGCTTTTTTTTTCTTTTTGCCTTCATAGATAACTCCCATAAATAAATAGGCTTCGCTACAGATATTCCTCTAGAACCCTTCCTTTCTTCTTCTGACTTCGGGCTGCTGAATTCTTAAAACCGTATACTTTTCATGATTTGTTGCGCCCAAACCCGGGCATGGGGGTTCGTTTAAAAACACATATACGGCGTAATAAGCTGCGGGCAATTAGACCCACATCTATCAAGCCATTTGTCTGCGAAATTCATCTATGGTTTTTTTATAGTCCGGCGTCCCGTAAATGGCCGAACCGGCGACGAATACGTCCGCGCCGGCCCGGGCGATGCTTTGGATGTTTTCCGGATTTACACCGCCGTCGATTTGAATCAGTGTGGAAAGCCCCCGGTCAGTTATCATTTTTCTAAGCGCCTGTATTTTATCCAGGCTGTTGGGAATAAAGGCCTGCCCTCCAAATCCGGGATTCACGCTCATAATTAAAACGAAATCAACATCCCCAAGCACCCAGGCGATGGTATCCAGCGGGGTTGAGGGGTTCAAGACAACCCCGGGACGGGCGCCGGTCTCTCTGATAAGCTGAATCGTCCGGTGTAAATGGATGCAGGCCTCAACCTGAACGGAAATCAAGGCAGCGCCCGCTTTTGCGAAATCCGCGATATACCGGTCGGGGGCCTCAATCATCAGATGAACATCGATGGGAAGTGAGCTAACCCGCCGGACAGCTTCCACGATCAATGGCCCCATGGTAATGTTGGGAACAAAATGACCGTCCATCACGTCCACGTGAATCCAGTCCGCCCCGGCCTTTTCAACCGCCGAAACCTCCTCCCCGAGTCTTGAAAAATCCGCTGACAATATGGATGGTGCGATTAACATCATGAATTTCGCTCCTGTATTATTATTAATTTAATTGAGACTCGCACCCTTAGAAGGGGGCCTCATCCAATGGTTTATAAGAGATGTTCAAGGTAATGCGAATAACTCTGCCTTGATTTTCCCCCCTTTCCTAAAGGGGGGCCGGGGGGATTTTAAGCGTGACCTGTTGGCGGCTTCAATCATCCGTTGACCCGTTATGGAAATCCCCCTCTAATCCCCCTTTGCCAAAGGGGGATTTAGTGACAAATACCTTACTGTTATAGTTAATGGCTTCGGACGTTGTTAACATAACCTAATTCGCCAGGCTTTGCCAGGCTGAAAAAAACTGTTTTTCAGCAAACTCGCCATTTTTATAAAGAGAAACAGATACATCCTGATTCTTCGGAATCAAGATCCAGATTTCCTGGCCCGACCCCATAAACTCATCATACAGATCGGTTGAAAAGCCGAACCACTCCATCTTAATGCCGATGCGCTCTTTGATAAATCCGCTTTCCTGCCGGTATCGGTAAAGTCTAACACCCCCGGCATCCTCGATCACGGCGCCTCTCATTTTATCGTCTCTTGTGTTGACTTCCAGGTTGACGCTGCCGCCTTCAAAAACCCGTTCACCGGCGGTCGGCTCCTGACTGACGATGGCATTCGCGGGTTTGCTGCCCATGGAAACCGATTTGATATTGCCCAGCAGCAGGTTGCTGCTTTCGATTATAAGAATGGCTTCTTCCAGCGGCCTTCCGGTCAGGGCCGGCATTTTATAGGCGCCGGGCCGGACGCCCATGCTCGTTAGCAGGTCCACGCTGGTACTGCGCTTTATCATCGCACCGGGCAGAGGAACCTGGGCCATCACCTCTTCTTTTTTTACACTGTCACTGTATGACGCGGACGCTTTTCCCAAAGACAGTCCGTTTTCATCCAGAATGATCCGGGCCTGCTGAAGGGGCAGCCCCACCAGATTCGGCGTCAGAACCCTAAAGGACCCTTTGGAGATGACAATCCTGATGTCGCGCCCCCTTTTGATCTCTGACCCCGGTTCCGGCTCCTGATAAATGACATGATTCATGGGAACGGCATCATCATATTCAGACCCTTTTACTTTGGTATTCAAGCCCAGATCGGTCAGAATTTTTAATACATACACCACATCCTTGCCGTTCAGATCGGGAACGACAACCGCATCTTCACTCCTGATGATCAGGGTAACCGTCAGATAGGCGCTGCCCCCCGCCACCATCAGAAAAGCGATCAACAATACGCCTATTTTAGATATGCGCTTAATCACGTGACCCGTCTAAGTCGGACTGAAAAAAAACCATCCATGCTGTTTCGGTGTGGAAAGGTTTTAAAATATCCCCTGTCCAAGCAGCCGCGCGCTTCCCGGGGAAGTCCCCCCGGTTCGTCATCTATAACAAAGTTTTCATGATTATTCAAAAAAGCTTTAATGACGTCCTCATTCTCTTCGGATTCCGTGCTGCAAACCGAATATGCCAGGATCCCGGAAGGTTTGACAATCCCTTGGAGGTTTTCAAGAAACCGGATCTGCCGGGCGCCCAGCCGTTTCAGGTCCTCCTCGGACGAAGACCACTTAGTGTCCGGGTTTCGCCGAAGGACGCCCAACCCGGAACAGGGGGCATCCACCAGGACACGATCAAACATCCCGACCTGCGCACAGGTTAAAATGCCGCTCAGATCATGATTCAGCGTTTTAACTATTGTAACACCCAGACGCGACATTTCAGAACCGGTCTTCTGCAGCTTACTGTCGTCAACATCCAGGGCGATAATCTCACCGCGGTTTTTCATCAACTGAGCGAGATGTCCGGTTTTCCCGCCAAGCCCCGCGCAGCTATCCAGGATTCTCTCCCCGGGTTGGGGATCCACCAGAGAGACAACCAGCTGCGCGGCCTCATCCTGGACTTGAAACCAGCCCTGTTGAAAGGACGGCATTTCCGCAATGGGTTTTGTGGGGTGGCGCAAACTGACCCCGTCCGGCGCATGGTCTGTCTTCCGGATTTCTTCGGCGTCATGACCAAGGGCGGTCATCAGCCCCTGCCGGTCGGATTTCAATGTATTGGCCCGCAAGGTGATGGGGGGTATCAAATTAATGGCATCACAAAGCGCCGCGGTTTCGTTTACCCCGAACCGCTGCACCCATCTTTGAATCAGCCATTCCGGAAACGATTTTATTGCAGCAAGGGACGGCACCGGCCGGCTGCTGATTTCCGGAAACGGAACGTTTTGATGCTCCCGGGCCATCTTCCGTAAATTCGCATTCACAAACCCTGCCACCCATGGCGCCGCCACGGACTTGGCCATCTCCACCGACGTATTGACGGCAGCGGAGGTTGGCACCTTGTCAAGGTTTGTTATCTGGAAAAGACCCAGGCGCAGCAGGTTTAAAATTTTGGGATCGATTTTATGGATTGGCTTTCTGGAAAAATAGCTGATAATCCAGTCCAACCGGCCGCGCCACCGCAGTACCCCGTATACCAGGGCATAAAACAAGGCCCGCTCTCTTTTCGGCAGGATATCCCTGCCGGCAAAATGATCGTCCAGTAAGCGGTCCAGCGTTTTGTTGCCGCCATCGAGCCGGTTGAGAACTGCCCATGCGGTTTGACGTGCATCTTTTTCGGGCATTTACCTTATCGGATAGCCACCATTAGAGGGGTCGGCTTTGGTTATCCCCGGAGGGGGGTTGTTTTGTTGTAACTTTCTCCACCTGTCGAAAATACAAATGTCAAATTCCAAAATCAATCAAATCCCAATGACCTAAATTTGACACTTTCATAAAAAGTCCTAAATTCCGTCATGCCTGCGAAGGCAGGCATCCAGAACCATTTAGAATCACTGGATTCCCGCTTTCGCGGGAATGACGATAAAGGCGTATTTTCGACTTTTTATAAGACCATCAAAATTCAAATATTCAAACAACGTTTTGCACGGAAAGTTTTGGTCATTGAACCTTGGAATTTGAGATTTATTTGTAATACTGGGTATGCAGTTAACTCAACCGCCCACTATATGTAGAGGGTTACCTCCAATAATCATTTGGCGCGACACA
>JARGFK010000191.1 GCA_029211065.1 Desulfobacterales bacterium | reverse complement strand
GATTTGCCCGATCGGTTGATCGCGCTATTGGCCGCTTAGCAATATGAATGCCAACCGTTATTTGCGTTCATAGATAAATGATATTTAGAGGCTTTTAACCGTATACTATTTTATACGCCCGTTTTATATTTTAGACAGGTTTTACCTCTACACGAAATCAGGCAGGCATTTTAAAATCAGTTGGCTTTTAGGGTCCGCAACCTCATTTTTTGCTTGAAAAAGGATAACAAAAAGCATAAACAGGTGACAAAAAATCCAGCCGGATGGGATTTTTTAATTTTAAGCATTTGTTGGAGCTAAAGTGGCGGAAAAAGTCTTTATCGATTTTAAAAATGTTGCTGCGTTTGCGTGTCCGGAGTGCGGAAAGTCATGGAAAAAGGATTTGACCCCCCTGATGGACCGCATCAATAACAACGGGGATCCCATGAAATTCAAATACCCCTGCGGCCACTCATTTTCTGTCATTTTTGACAAACGCAGGCACCTTAGAAAAGCCGCGGAGTTAACCGGCGCATTTGTCCATGAAAGAAGCCAGCGTAGGGGTATCATCGAAGTTAAAAATATTTCAAAGTCCGGGATCGGATTCGATCTGAATTCAAAACAATTCATGCATGTGGGTGATCGGTTGGCACTGAAGTTTAATCTGGATGATCTTGAAATGTCTTTTGTGTACGAAGAAGGCATCGTGAAAAAAATAGAGGGCAACTATGTGGGGGTGGAGTTTTGTGAATTCAGACATAGAGAGGCCCTCGAAGCATATGTGTCTGATTGATATCGGCCTTAAGCCTGCTTTACGATCTTTAGAAAATAATTGATCCCGGTCGGTTCCGTGAACAACTGGACATCTTCGATTTCGTTTGTTGGAATCGCCCTTAGAAACTCATACATCTCATTTTCTTCGCGATAGATCAATTTCCAGCCATAAATATATTCCATAACGAATCGAAGGTCCCGGGGATTGTTGTAATTGAAGTTTCCGACAATGAGTTTGCCGCCGGGTTTTACCAGGCCGAACAGGTTTTTTGTAAGACCGGCCGTACCTTTGGTGTCATCCAGGGGATAGGTTTTAATATAGTCGTACAGACCGGCGCTGTAGACCAGATCAAAATCTTCCGGTTGAAGATCAACCAGTTCATATTTCAGCGGGATGAATATTTTGCGAAACCCCCTGAAATCCCTGCGCGGGTAGCAAAATCGCAACATGAAATCCCGCGGTATGGCGGTCTGATAATTCCCCGCCATTAAGGTAAATGCATTGGCCAGCGCGTATCGAAAGCGGGCGTTTTGGTTCGCCGGCCTGAACTTAACAAGCGTTTCCATGTCATGATCGAGGGCCATAAAACGCAAATGGTTGTCTGAAGCCGTTTCAAGATATTCCCTTATTTCCATGGCCGGTCCGGCTGCCAGGCTCAGTATCTTATCTCCATTGGTTTCCTTGATCTGCTCAATCAAATACGCTTTTCTGTTGCGAACGGACTGACAAGCCTTTGTAGAAACGGCATGTTTATGCAAAAACTTTCCAAAATTTGTCCGGCCTTCAAAGGAGTTCTGATAAATGTAATTCATCATATGGGCGTCGCCCGGATACCCGTTGGGTTTATTTATAATCCGCCAGTAGAAAGGGGCTTCCTGGACGATTTGATAATAGTCGGTGGTTTGGATATAGCCCTGATGGGCCTTTATTTGTGCCGGGCTGAAGGTGTCCGAAATTTCGGCCAGCGCATCCATGATCCCAAACCGCCAGGGATCAAACCGGTCTATCTCTGCCGACAGCTTTAGCTCCAGTTCAGGCCCCTCATCAGCAAATGAGTTCACCCGGTCACGGATGTCGATATGTCCACTTTCAAGTTCGTTAAACAGTTTTTTGAAACGGATGTTAATAGACAATAGATAAAACTCCCAACAAATGACTCATATTTTAGAAATAGAACCTGTCTCAAAAAAAGATTTTTTCAGATCTCCCGCCGAAGTTCGGCGGAACAAGAACGCGAAGCCAAGCATCAACCCGCAGGAATAGTCGCGAATTTCGAGGACTTGATGCGCGGCTTCAACGCCGATATGGGGTGAAAAGATTTTTTTGAGATAGGTTCTAACAATCATCATCCAGTACTTTTCGGATTTCCCGGGACAGCCGATGAATATTAAAAGGTTTCTGGATAAACCCGGCACAGCCGCGTCTAAGAATCTCGCCGGCCTGGCCTTCCGTGCTGTACCCGCTGGAAAGAAGGACGCGGACATCCGGGGAAAGGCTTTTCAGGGCATCAAAAACTTCGCCCCCGCCCATTTCCGGCATGATCATATCCAGGATAACCAGGTTGATGGCCTTGCTGTTGTTTTGAAAAATGGCGAAGGCCTCTTTTCCGTTCCTGGCGATAATGGTCTTGTAGCCCAGGCTTTCCAGCATTTCGCCCCCCACCTCCAAAACCATCTCCTCGTCATCCACCAGCAGAACGGTTTCATCGCCCTTCAATAAGGCTGTCGCGGCTACCTCCTCTTCTTTAAGCGCTTTTTTGTCTGAGCGGGGCAAATAGAATTTAAATGTCGTCCCCTTATTCTTTTCACTGTGTACCAGAATGAAACCGTCATGTCCTTTGACAATGCCGTATGCCGAAGCAAGTCCCAGACCGGACCCCCTGCCGATTTCCCTGGTTGTAAAAAAAGGATCGAAAATTCTTTGCTGGGTCGCTGCATCCATGCCGATACCGGTGTCGCTCACACTTGTCTCCACATAATCGCCGGGTTTTAATTCAAATGTTAAATCTTTTAGAAGGCGGCTGTTCATGGGTATATTCCGGGTTTGAATATGAATACACCCGCCTCCGGGCATGGCCTGCCAGGCATTTACAAACAGGTTTAAAAGGACCTGCTCAATCTGGCCCTGATCGACTTCGACAGTCCAAATCTGTTCCTCGTAATCGGCAGTGATGATGATTTCCTTTCGGGTGGAGCTAAACATTTTTGAGTTTTTTTCGATGAGATCATTCAGGTCTGTGGGCTGGATCATATATTTCCCGCCCCTGGCAAAACCCAGTAACTGGTGTGTCAGTTCCGATCCCCTGATAACATACTGCTCGATATTCCGTAATTTCCGATAAATCGGATCGACCGCTTTAATATCCAATAGCGCCAGGGAAGCATTTCCCTGGACCCCCATGAGCAAATTGTTAAAGTCATGGGCAATGCCTCCGGCCAACGTGCCGATGGCTTCCATTTTCTGCGCCTGTATAAGCTTGGTTTCAAGCTGTTTGCGATCCTGTTCGATTCGCTTGCGTTCTTCAATTTCTTCTCTGAGCTCCGTGTTGGTCATTTCCAGTTGGGCGGTGCGCTCCTTAACCCGCCTTTCCAGCTTGCGGTTTGCCGCCGTTATCTTTTCCTGTTCACTCTCCAGCAGATACACCAGAAAGAAATCCCTGCGGGTATAATATTCAATGGAATAACAGACCCCCATGCCGATCACATTGGCAGTGATAAAGAAAAAATTGTTGTTCATCAGAATCGGCAGCGGCGTCTGGTTGATCCAGATGGCCACGATTTCATAGAACAGCACAATAAACCACCCGGCCAGGGTGGCCCAGATAAAACGAACGCGGGTAAACGCATACCCCCACATAAACACGAGAATCAGGCCGGCATAGTAGGAATAATTGGCGGGCGGCGGTATGATTGAAATCATCACGATGATGGCGGATCCGGCGATGATCATGCTGGCCGCCAGAAGAAATTGAAGATAATTCCGGAATTGCGCGAAAAAAGAAAACAGGATGACACCCAACAGGCTGGGGCAAACGATGAAAAAGCGGATGGCCCAGAGTCTGTTTTTCATTTGCGGCACCAGTTCCGCGTCGAGGATGCCAAAAATCCCATAGAAAAAAATTCCAGCCAGCAGGGAGAACCGCACCACTTTCAGAGAATCAAGATAATATTTATCCTGGAAGGATGCTTCAAGTTCCCTGGAAAATGAAAGGGTTAATGGATTCAGCCCCATTTCCTGGGGCCCAGGTGTTGCCGGGGGGATTATGAAGTCTTTGCTATTTGTTTTCATATGGCAATCCCATCAAAAAGATTTTTTCTATTTGACGCGCTCAACATAGTTGCCGGTTCGGGTATCCACACGGATCTTTTCGCCTTGATTTATAAAAGGAGGTACCTGAATGGTAAAACCGGTTTCAAGGGTTACGGGTTTGGTGCTGCCCGCCGCAGTGTCGCCCTTGGCCCATGGTTCCGAGAATACAATTTTTAATTCAACGAAATAAGGCAGTGTGATGCCGATGGGCCTGCCGTCAAAAAAAAGCAGGCTGCAGGTTGTGTTTTCCTTTAAGAAATTCTTGGCATCACCCACCTGATCATCCGACATGAATTCCTGGGTGTAGGTCGAGGTGTTCATGAAGCAATAATTTCCACCATCACTATATAAATACTCCATTTCATGTTCTTCTAAATTGGCTTCATTGAATTTCTCGCCGGACCGGTAAGTGCGGTCAAATTGTGCCCCGGTTATCATATTTTTGAGTTTACATTTGTACAGGGCTTGTCCTTTGCCGGGTTTGACAAAATCAAACTGAACGACGATATAGGGATCCCCGTCAATCTCGATTTTCAAACCCTTTCTAAGATCACTGCTTTCATACATGGTAACCATACTCCCATATTTAATAATAGTGGGTATGCACTTTACTCAACCGACCACATGGTGTAGTATGCGGTTATGGAGGAGCCAAGACACCCTGTTG
>JARGFK010000190.1 GCA_029211065.1 Desulfobacterales bacterium | reverse complement strand
CGTTTCCGCAGAGAACGAATCTGATCTGCCGAATAAGGAGAAACCGGTTCGATACACAAAAAATCATACTCCCGCATCGTGCGTTTATCGATAAACCCGAGTTTATGCAAATCCCGGGCAGTTTCATGAACCGCGCCTAAAAGGCGGCTTTTGTGCCGTTCACTCTTCATGTTTGACCTCCACCAAAGAACCTTCTTCAATAGCCGCTGCAATTTGCGTCGCGGTCAGGCCAAGAAGGTCTTTTGCCAACTTTTTCAAAGTTACCAGTTCAATTTCTGAGATGTTTTCACGTTCGTTCTTTTCAAAACCAAATACAAAAAACCAACGATCATCCCGGTTCGTCGCCAGCAATGTTCTCGTGCTGCCGCGCTTTCCTCTCCCCGGAAAAGCAATACGCTTTTTCACAATCCCACCGCCAAGATCGGCTTCCAACTTGACCTGAAATCGGTAAATGGAATTACTGGGATTAGCGGCCGGAGCCGGTCAAAACCACACCGGCGGTTTTGAAAAGGATTTTAAAGTCTATCCAAAGCGACCACTTGTCGATGTATTCTTGATCCAGCTTCATCCGGTCATCAAAGCAGACATCGTTGCGGTAGGGGGTGACCCTGCCACAGTCGTCGGCAGTTACCGATTTCAGGTCAAACCTGAAATCGGTAAAGTACGGCCGTATTATGTTTGCATTTTCAAAATGTTATAAACTGTTTTGGGCGAAAGATGCAGAAGCTCCGCAATTTCAAACCGCTTGAACCCCCTGGCAGTCAGTTGTTCGATGAGAAATTTTATTGCCCGGCGCGATCCCGGTTTCCGTTTACCATATTGGGCCACGGCCTCATCGATTCGCCGTTCCAGCGCTTCCATATTTATTATCTCTTTTCCAGCAATCCTGGCCACTGTTTTGACAGTTGCCATTTTTCCGAAAATTTTAGGAAACGCCGCCAGGAGTTTTTGCTTGAAATGCTCCACTCCACTCTCTTGCGATTGTGCATAATCAATAGGCAGTTTCGATCCTTTTTCCAGTAGCTGTCGGTATCTTTTCCTGGCAATTTGAAGATCATTGGCGAGAATTTGCATGATGAAACCGGCATTTACGAAAGAACTCTTTTCTGATTCGTCGACAAATAGCCGAACCGACGACCATCGGTAATCCCTGGGATCGGAAACGATATCCGCTTTTACCGGATTTAAGTGTATGTATACCGAAGCAGCTATCAAGTATGCATCGTCCAGACATACGGCTTGCCGGTAAGGTCCTCCGAACAAATGCCCCCGCCTTTCATATTTCCGGTTGAATCTCATCGCATACCGGGAAAACAGATCCCGCATGGCGGACTGGAGGTTTCCCTGGTTAGGCCGCAATAGTAAGTGGGCATGGTTTCCCATAAGGCAAAACGAAAAGATTTCGTAGTCGTGCTTTTGTGCCGATTCCCTGAGAAATCCCAGCATGCACAGAAAGTCGTCGTCTTCGACAAAGCACGGATCTTTGCCGGCGGCGCGTTGGGTGATATGCGAAATGATATTTCCCTGTGTCAGTTTTTTTCGCGCACGAAAAAAACGATTGACCTTATGCTCGGCAACCAAATCAATCGGGTCCAACAGCGACTCCTTTAAAAAAAAAGAACGCCAGGTTCAAAAGCCTTTATCAATTAAACCGAAATAACGCTTATAGGGAATCCGGACAGGCCGGCGTCTTACTGATTTTAGGTTTGACGTGAAATCGGTAAAAGAAGCGGCATACTGATCTGATTTCTACAACTTACCGAAAACAGGTTTGACGTGAAATCGGTAAATGGGATTACTGGGATCAGCGGCCGGAGCCGGTCAGGACCACAGCGGCGGTTTTGAAAAGGATTTTAAAATCGAGCCACAGGGACCACTTGTCGATGTACTCGAGATCCAGCTTCATCCAGTCGTCGAAGCAGACATCGTTGCGGCAGGGGGTGACCTGCCAAAGGCAGGTGATGCCTGGCTTCATGGACAGCCGGCGGCGCTGCCACATATCGTATTTCTTAACTTCGGATGGGATCGGCGGCCGGGGGCCGACAATACCTTCTCACCTTTTAACAAATCAATTTAACAAATCAATCGGTAAGAGTTACAGGTGAGATCAACTTTCCCGGCGACTTACCGATTTTAGGTTTGACGTGAAATCGGTAAGTGGATTTTGGTTTACCGAAAACAGGTTTGACGTGAAATCGGTAAATGGGATGGTAGTTAGAGGACACACTCGGAGTCCTGGGCGCTGTATTCGGGTACGATCTCCTTGAGCTTGCTGCGGATGGCGTAGCCGTCCTGTTTGCGGGCCGCCCGGTAAAGGGTCTTGAGTTCCGCAAACAACCACTCACGGAAGACGTCCTTGCCGCCGTGGCCGTTAAAACGGCCGTCGGATTTGAGCACCAGGATTTTTTCATGGTCGGTGGGAACGATCCCCTCGCCTTCGGTGATCAGCTCCTCGTAAAGCTTTTCCCCCGGTCTTAAGCCCGTAAACACGATCTCGATGTCCGTGTCCGGGTCCCGGCCCGAAAGGCGGATGAGGTCCCGGGCCATGTCCACGATCTTAACCGGGGTGCCCATCTCCAGGATGAATATCTCCCCGCCTGCGCCGATGGCGCCGGCCTGGAGGATCAACTGGGTGGCTTCGGGAATGGTCATGAAAAACCGGGTGATCTCAGGGTGCGTCACCGTCACCGGCCCGCCCCGGGCGATCTGCTCCCGGAACAGGGGGATCACCGACCCTGAGGATCCCACCACATTGCCGAAGCGCACCGCCATCATGCGGGTGCCGTTGCCGGCAAGGGCCTGCATCATCATTTCGCCGACCCGCTTGGTGGCGCCCATGACATTGGTGGGCCGAACGGCCTTGTCGGTGGACACCAGGACAAAATATTCAGCCCCGTGTTCGATAGCGCGCTCCATGATCTCCTGAGTGCCGGAAATATTGTTGATCACCGCCTGCCAGGGGTTTTCCTCCAGCATGGGCACGTGCTTGTAGGCGGCGGCGTGAAACACAACCTTGGGCTGATACTTCTTAAAGACCCCGTTCATGAGCGGGCCGTTCTGGACCGCCCCCAGGATCGTGGTATAGCGGATGTAGCCCACCTGCTGTTTGAGCTCGATCTGGACCCGGTAAAGATCGGCCTCGGATGCATCCACCAGGACCAGCCGCTCCGGACTGAACCGCACGATCTGGCGGCAGAGCTCGGAGCCGATGGACCCGCCGGCCCCGGTCACCAGCACGCAGCGGTCCTTGATGTACGCCTGGATCGCATCCATGTTCAGCTCCACCGGCGGACGGCCCAGCAGGTCCTGAAAGTTGACGTCCCGCAGGGCTTTTACGCTCACCTTGCCGTCGATGAGTTCTCCCAACCCCGGCAGGGTCCGGTAGCGCACATGGCACAGTTCGCAGGTCTCCACAATGTGGCGCATCTGCTCGCCGGTGGCCGACGGCGCTGCAATCAAAACCTCTTCCACTTTGTATCGCTGGATGTTGACGGGCAGCGTGCCCAAGTCCCCCAGAACGCTGACGCCATGAATCGACAGCCCCTTCTTGGACGATTCGTCGTCGATAAACCCCACCACCTTAAAGGGCAGGCGCGGGTTGTCCATCACTTCCCGGAGTGTTTTTTCGCCGGCATCCCCTGCCCCGATGATCAGGACCGGCTTTTTTTCATCTTTATGAATGTTGACGGATCGGCCGTTATTACCGTTTTGGATCATTTTTTTCTGATACAGCAGACGGATGCCCAGGCGCATCCCGCCGGTAAAGACCAGGGTCAGAAATCCGTCCAATATAAAAACCGCCCGGGAAAACCCGCTGAAGCGGTGGACGATCAGCATGGCAGTGAGGATCACCAGGCTGGAAAAGACCGTTGCCTTGACCAGCCCCCACATATCCGAAATGCTGGTATACCGCCACATCCCCTGGTACAAACCGAAAACATTGAATATCAGAAGTTTAATTGGAATAATCAGCGGCAGGATAAAAATCATCTGCTCCAGGGATGTGTCAGGGATGCTAAACTCAAAGCGGATGCAGTAGGCCGACGCGTGCGCCATGGCAAACAGCGCCATGTCGCTGATCAGGATGACGTAGAAATTAAGATTTTTGATTTGTCTGCTGAACATATAACTCTGTCGATCAATACAAAAAACCAAAGAGCCAAAGTGGTATTTTTCTGCCGAATCCTTTTTCCATGTCATCCAATGCCAAAAAACTGTTTTCGATGTCCTTTATCTGGGAAAAATCCTTGTTCCTGCCGCCGACCTCAAAAAGGTGCCTGTCATCAACCAGAAAGTCGCCGCGCGGCGGGGCTTTGAGAGCATGCCTGGTACCAAGCATATTTAGAAAAAATGTCTCCCGGATAGTTCCCAGACCAACATTCGGTGAAAAGGCATAGATCAAGTTGGGATTGTTCAGAAAAATCTTTTCCGGTTTTTCCAGGCGACGAAACCCCTTGCCGGTACGGCTCAGACCCATGATCAAACCGGAATCTTCGAGATACTTCAGGTAGGTTTTCAACGTCCGCTGATCACCGACATCCGTCAGATCCGTCAACTTTTTTAAGTCCGGAAAAAAAGGGACCGAAGCGGAGATAATGGCCAAAAGCTTTGCAATCTTTTTGATGCTGTTCCCGGTCAGGGCCGGCTGGACTGCGATTAGATCGCTCTCTATGATAGTATGCAGATTCTGATTGAGCAGTTGATAAAACAAGTCTTCATTCTGATCCTCGAAATAGAACGGATAATAGCCGTGTTTGAGATACGCCTTGAACAGCGCCAGAACTTTTTTATCCTGCAGTGTATCCACAATTTTATGCGCGATACGAACATGATCACTTAAAATATTCTCAAGGGT
>JARGFK010000189.1 GCA_029211065.1 Desulfobacterales bacterium | reverse complement strand
CTTATTGTCTCTGGTGTATGCGATGTACCATTTTTCGAGTTTCATGCTGTTCTCCTTGGTTTAGGTTTGTGGCGTTTCCGGCCCTCTTATGATTTAAGTATATACCTAAATCTAAGCCAAGTCAAGCATGAAAAACGTATATCTATAAATTATTTTCGGGGTCGGTAAGTTTAACAAGCCAATAAACCAGACCCCGAACAATTACGCGTGAACTCGTGCGCAATCAGGGGCGGGGTCTGGTTATCTGATCGTTAAATCCCCGCCGCCTTCCCGATCCGCTTAATCTTCTCAAGCTTTGGGCCGGGTATTGACGCGTGGCCTGATTCGTATTTCCGTAGCATACTTAAACTGATCGTAACCTCAAGCGGCTCTTTCGTGTTGACCAGTTCGACAAACCCCGCCGCGTCGCTCCCGGTGAGCATTTTTCTGATATGCTGTATCTGACACCCGATTTCTTGTTGAAATGATGTTTTAGTCACGCTTTATACTCCACTAGATTGTTTGACTGTGTTTTGATTATATTGAGACGGTTTAACCATGTCAAGCATAAATTTATCCTCGGCATGGAAACTTTTTTCTTGACACCCCAGCCCCGTCTAGATAGATTATTGAAAAAGCAGTGGTGCATGATAAACCAGGAGGAGGGCTGAAATGAGCTTAGATATCTTGTTCACATCAATCTTCAGTTTCGCCTTGGGATCGGCTGCAACGATCCTTGCATGGTTTTTAAATTTACTCTACGGCAAATGGGACTGGCCGGATAGCAAAGCGCTGGACTATGCAATCATGGCGATATGGCGCAAGCGTGGCCAGAAGCTAACCTTCCATGAAGCGGATTTCATTCTGTTCACAGTCAACCGGCTACGGAACGGCGGAACGTGTGGCGGAACGGCGATGCAATCTTATGATATTAACGGGGATGACCGGCGAGATCGCCCTTGTAGTGGAATTTTCCCAAGATAGGAAAATAAACACTTGCGTGAATAAAATGATCGGTTAAAATGCGGAAGGATCAAATGAGACGGCGAAACCTCATCAAAACAAATAGCTTTTCTTTATCCCCTAGCGGGGAGAGCCCTTCCAGATTTCGCCGTCTTGACTGCTCGAACCGTTTAGGGGATTTTTTATGGCAACTGCCAGACAACTTGAATACCGTAAATTCCTTAACTCTGAAGCATGGGCTAAAATCCGCTGCGACATTATCATGCTCAGGGGTAGCCGGTGCGAAGTTTGCCAAGTTGACAAGAAAGTTGTTAATGTCCACCACCTTAATTATGACAAGCCTTGGGGTGAAGAGGAAGATAACGATCTGATTGTCCTTTGCCGTGAATGTCACACCACGGAACACGGCATAAAAAACAAAAAGAAAAAGACTCGCAAGAAGAGTAAGCAGGATAGAAAGGTTGCCCGGAAAGATCGTCGTCACAAGAAGAAAACAAAACCGAAATGGAAACAGGCGCAGCCCTATAAGTGCAAAATGACTATTGAAGAATTAAGGGCAAAGTCTCGGGCTATGGATCTCAAGGGGTCTTGATACCAGTATGCTTAAATAAAGAATTAAGTAATGGAACAGGGATTGATTAACGATTTACAGGAGGGAACAAAATGAGCGAGAAAGAAGCGAAGTATGAAACCGTGAACTACCATATTGACTTGCTGGCCGTCAACGTCAACGAGCACACCGAAAAAAAAGCCAACCTGACATATCTTTCATGGGCCTGGGCCTGGGCTGAGGTGATAAAGCGTGACGTGGGTGCTAATTATAAATTCCTACCAGCCCAGATGTTCGGCGCTACTATGATGGTTTTCTGCGACGTTACAATCTTTGGCAAGACCATAACCGCATACCTGCCGGTCATGGATCACCGGAACAAGGCGATTGAAAACCCGGACGCATTTGCCGTCAATAAGGCGATGATGCGCTGTCTTGCTAAAGGGATCGCCTTGCATGGCCTGGGTCTTTATATCTACGCCGGCGAAGACTTGCCGGAGAGTGACGATGCGGATCGGTCAAGCACACAAGACAAAGCGACTGAAACACCTAGCTTGACCGCACAACAAGCCAGAGATCAGCAAGGATGGATCGCTGCCGGGATCGCTGAAATAACCGCCGGTCGCAATCCCGCTGAATGGTGGAAGGAGTTTGGCGAAAAGGTCAAGGCGGATTGCACGGTTGACGGTGCAAAAGAGGTTTACAACAAGGTGGTTAAAAAATGAGCACTGTAATCGCAAAAGAGGGGGGCCATTGGTACGACCGTAAAGGTAATCCCGCTTATACCTATCTGAATAAGAAAGGTGAAGAAAAGCCGACCACACTCAGGCAAGCCAGGATGCTTAACTTTTACCCGTCCGTCACCACGATTATGAAGGTGAAAGCGCAACCGGGCCTTGAAATATGGAAGCAAAATCAAATATTGCAGGCTGCCGCCACGCTCCCGGCTATCGAAGGCGAATCAACCGACGACTGGTGCAAGCGGGTTATCGCCGATGCCGGTGAACACGGCAAGGCGGCGAGGGACAAAGGTACAGCAATCCATAGATCAATTGAGCGGTTCTTTATTGGCCTGCCCGTCACAGAGTACGGTAAGGAAGTTGATAAGATTGTTACATTGTTATCTGAGTTGAACATCGCGCATATTGAAGCTGAAAAGTCTTTCTCGCATAGTTCAGGGTATGGCGGAAAGATTGATTTTGTTGGAGAGGATATTGCGGGGAACCCGGTTGTTATCGACTTCAAGACAACCGACTTTAAAGACAAAGGCAAAAAGCACTGGCCGGAAATGGTTATCCAACTAGCCGCCTATGCGCAAGGGATCGGTAAAACAGACGCCCGGTTGATTAATGTATTCATTTCCCGGAATCTTGCCGATCCGGAGGTAGACTATTACGAATGGCCCGCCGATGAAATAAGCAAGGGGCATATTCAATTCAAATTATTGCTGGCTTTATGGCAATGTGAGAAGGGATACGTACCAGAATAACCCACCCTGTGCGGTGAACTGGAGGGAACGACGTGGGAACTGACGTAATAGGACAATTCGACGGCAAGCATTCAATCGTGTTCATGCCGGAAGAATCCGAATCTCTGCAAGCTGAATACAAAGCTAATCAACTGGTCAGGTGTAAAACTACACGGCAGGGGCAGGCGATCGGCAAGGTGCTCGAACAGTCTAATCTCCTACACGCATGCTTCAAGCTGGTAGCCGAGAACTCCGGTGATACTAATCACGCTACGATTGACGCGGTAAAGATGGCCTGCAAGATTGACATTGACTTCCGCGACCCTCGCTATTGCTTTGTTCGACCAGACGGCGGGGTACAGCTTGCATACCGTTCTTTTTCGATCTACGGGCCGAACGCGCTTAAAGGGGCAGAGCGTGACGCTACGGTAAAAAAAGCGTTTAATTGGGCCGCTGAACGGCTTGGGGTAACAGTTGACAGACTGGTTGAGGTCGCGCAAGAGCGGATGGCCCAGCGGTCAGCCGAATAAAGGCATCAGGCCGGCGCTAGTCGGCAATAAAATAATTTATCCAACTTGCATAAAAAAACTTATTGACACTGTTTACCACACATGTTATTTTACCCATGGAATGCGATACACATTTCAAAGGAGGGTTTAAAATGAATTACAAGAACAGTGAAGGCGAGCAGGTTTTTACAATATCCATCGAATCAGACGAAGGCGGCTCCATAACCGCTATCGTCATGCCGGTGGTCAGTGGCCTTGCCTGCCCGGTCGAGGTGGTCGGCGAGTACACAAAGGGCGACGTGTTTGATCCTTGGGGCCGCCCGTCCCCGGATGATTTTGAGGTTGAACAGGTCAGGATTTACTACACGGATGAGGATTTTTTGACAATCCCCTTGGCAGCTATTTACTCCGAGGTGTGGGCGATTGAAAAGGCCATTGTCGAGTATATCAACGACATTGAGGGGTCGTCATGCAAATAAAAAAACACAACGGCGGATTGAAAATCACCGTACCGGCCCGAGAAATGAAAGACTTCGCCCTGCTGCTGGACTATGCCATTATCTATAGTGTTCCCGGCTCTGTGACACGGGAAATGGCGATCGCCCTCAGCCGGGAGTATGTTGGCAGCCATGTTTATATTGATTCGCCCGATAATATTTGCCCTGAGTGCGGCACGGCTGCCGCCCACTGTGACGCTACATGCCGGGGATGTAAGCGCAAGATAACTTTTGTCCCGTTTTAAGTAATTATGAAAAATCAAATCCTAGTTAACATAAAGAAAAAATTCGGCTGGTCAGGGCTGGAATACTGCAAGCGCCGTGGCTGGGAGTACCGAACTTTTATCGGCTTGTGCCATGGGTATGCAAAAGGGTACGGGCGGATAAGTTCGGGAATGATTAAAACCATGCAGGAGGATGGAGTATGGCGGGAATCACAAGACTAATTGCCGAGACGGTTCTGCCCTGGATACTGGTTGTTGTGCTTGGCACTATGCTTTTTTCAATGTTTTGCTCGGCACTGGTTGATGTATCTGATAACCGGGCTGAGGCGGTGAGGTCCATGGCGCAGTAATAAGCAGGCCGTCACAAAAGGATATATCAATGAAACTTTCAACTGAACACAAAAACCGGGCAATGCAGGCATTAGAAGAAACCAAGCGCCTTCTTGCTAAAGAATTGAAATACATGTCTGGCCATCAGAAACCAGAGATGATTGAAAGCTACCGCAAGCACATCGTGAAGCTGGGGGGCATGATTAATGCTTGATGACGAACTGGCAGAGAGCTCTGAGGCAATGTCCCGACACAGGTTTAACCCTAAATTGAGGGAACAAATCGTTGGCTTGCTGCGCAACGAAAAAGCCAAAGACATGAGCAACGAGGAGATAAACCGCTGCACGAAATATAG
>JARGFK010000188.1 GCA_029211065.1 Desulfobacterales bacterium | reverse complement strand
CGAAAAGACATCGCCTAAAATTTTAATTGATTTCGGCGGGTTTCAGGTTTTTGACGCTGCAACAGTGGATACAAGCATCCTGATTTTGAGAAAAGAGCTGTCAAGGGATGCAAAGCCCGCCTTGCAGGCAGTGCGCATATTAAATGATTTTACGCCGCAGGCGGATTTAGAGGGGTACGTTCAACATAACGCTGTTCCTGTAAATGAATTTTCCTCCGAAAGCTGGATCATCTCCACCGGCGCAGAGTATGCCGTCCGCAAAAGAATCGAAGAAGTGGGCGTGCCGCTCAAAGAGTGGGACACTGCAATTTATCGTGGAATCCTAACAGGGCTGAATGAGGCATTTATTATCAATGGTAAGAAGAAGGATGAACTTATCGCCGAAGACCCGAAGAGCGCCGAGATCATTAAACCGGTTTTAAGAGGGCGTGACATCAAACATTACAAGGTGGAGTTTGCAGATCTATGGATTATTACTACATTTCCCGCTCTACAGATTGATATTAATCGATACCCTGCCATAATGAGTTATTTAAAAACCTTTGGAAAAAGGATTGAACAAAGTGGAGATCCGGGATGTAGGAAGAAGACAAGCAACAAATGGTTTGAAGTCCAGGATACTATTGCTTATCATACTGAATTTGAAAAAGAGAAAATCGTCTATCCTGATATTATGAGACTCCCACGAGGGAACAATGATTTTTCAAGCTATCCCTACTTCTATCTGGATAAAAAGAACTTTCACGTCGAAGCCACTAATTTCATAATGACCGGGGATGGAATTTATCTCATAATCGCTATTTTATCTTCACGTCTTGGAGTTTACGCTTTCACAAAATTTTTCGCAGGCCCCCAGTTTGACGAGAAAGGCTTTAGATATAAAAAGGAATATTTACAGAATTTTCCCATTCCTAAAGTCGATCCAGCGGATCAACATCCATACGAAATTTTGGTGGATTGCATACTTTTTGCTCATGAAAAAGGAATGACTTCCGAAGCGTCCACTCTGGAATGGGTGGTCAACGTCATGATTTACGGCCTTTATTTTGAAGAAGTGATGAAAAAGGCCCGCTGCTATATCAATGACCGAGTTGCCGAGGTGGTCAAACCCTTCAAACCCGGCGACACCGATGCTTTTAAAACCGAATATGTTATGTCTCTTGCGCTTTTTTTCCTGAAAGACAAAACCGTCTATCCCGGTATGCTCCACAGCAAGAACGTTGAACCGGTTCGGATCATTCATGGAGAAAAAAAATAATTTTAAAAACAACTTGACTAATAAACATGACTATGCTTAACTTTTTGTCAGCGGGTAAATCCTGATGAAACTGTGAGACCGAAAGGTGTCATAAGTGCGATGTAAGCGCACCGGAGTCAGGGACCGCTATTTTTTTTAAGTGGAGCATGAATCTTTATCTTGATGAAAGCGGAGATTTAGGCTGGACTTTCGATAAGCCATATCGGGCCGGCGGCTCAAGTCGCTACCTGACCATAGCAACCCTGATAATTCCTAAAAACCTTTCCCACCTTCCAAAAAGAATCGTAAAAAAAATATACCGCAGCAGGAATCAGTCAACAGCCAGGGAACTTAAGGGAAAAGATCTTTCGAAAGCGGAAAAACAGAAGTTTGTCTCACTGGTTATTGCGTTGCTGAAACAAAACCCTTCTATTCAAATAAGCGTCATAACGGTTAAAAAAGAAAATGTTCAGGATCATATTAGAATTGATGCCAATAAACTTTACAATTACATGGTTAATTTCGCCGTATTAGATAAAATCAAAGCATATCCTGCCGTGAATTTCATCCCCGACCCCCGGGCAATTAAAGTGGCAAGCGGCAACAGTCTCGTGGATTATCTACAGGTAAAACTTTGGTTTGAACTCAATGTGAGAACCACTATTTTCCATACTCCAATGGAAAGCGGGGCCAATTTAAATCTTCAGTTTGTTGATTTCATTTCTCATATTGTTTGGAGTCGATACGAAAACAACGATTACTTCTTCTATAAAATTTTAAGACCCTTCATTTCGGAAAAGCCCCTCTTTTTTTGATACTCATTTATTGAATAGTTATGTTCCTCACAGCCTTTCTCATGGATATCCCTGCAGAACGGACTGGCTTGGGCATCGGTGCCACTTCTTGATTTGTGATTTAACGGTCAAATACTTTTCCTTGAACCTTCTATCCTTCTGCATCAAAGTCTTTGCGAAAGCCACCCTTCGGCTGACTGCTGAGTTAGTCAAACCGAATATATCTGGGGGTGGGGATGAAAATGGCGACAAACGGACGGGTCCGAGTCTGATGGTCGAATAGTTCGGAAATGATTATGAAAAACGGGTGTTTTTGGCGCAAAAATTTTGATATTGTCGCCGAATAAGTTAAACTGGAATGAACTGATAATTAAACAGAATTGGCGACAAATTTCTTTGTTTATCGTTTTATTGGCGGCTTGTTTTCTGCACGATTCCTTTTTGTACTAAAACCTCCTCTATCATCGAGAAACTTAAATTTGTTACAACACCGTAAAGGCTAGGTATCATAATAATAGCTTTTTCTCCTAAATGCTTTTGTGGAATATAAACCGGCTGGAATCTTGAACAAAAAGCATTTACTTCGCCCGTTTCCTTCGACACGATTGGCCCACCACTGTTGCCATAATTTAGAGCCTTATCTAGTATATATGTTCTTTGGACTCCACTATGACTAATCATTCCAAATTTTTCATAAATGGATGAAACGATCGCGGAAGTAACCCTGGGATGAAGTTCGGTGGTTCCTGCAACAAACTCTGGGCCTGGATAAATAAGTCCTCCAGTTGAAAGCGGATATCCAAAAGAATAAACTTCATCTCCATCCTCAAGAATTTTGGTTCCAACTTTAATATATGGAAATTCCTTACAATTAGCTAACCATAACTGGTCATGATTTTTTTCAATGTCCGCTTTTAATAATGCAAAGTCATTCCCAGGGTCATAGTGAACAAGTTTTACCTCATTTACCACCTTCGGAATCGGCATTTTACGTTCAACATCAAACAACGTTTCTTTTTCAATAGTAATCATATTAGTAGGTTTATTCGAATCTTTAGAGAACGCTGTTAACACATGGGCCGCCGTTATAAACCAACCATCTGGCGAAACAAAGAACCCAGTACCGACTGGAGTTGGAAAATCATGTTGCTTCGGATTAGGCAAAAAAACAGAAAATGTTGAAGCTTTCGTGTTTTGTAAAGTCGATTTAATATTCATTTTAGATCCATTCACGTTAACGTTATGATTGAGCGCTGAGTGGGCAGGTGCCGATTAAACATGTGTTTTAAAGGTTTCAAACCACCGATAATCCAGCCTTCAACCAGGTAGCAAGCAGCGAATCGTCTTCCATGTCCCCATCAAGGAACCAAAGAAACCATTCTTTCAGGCATAGAATGGCATCTTCACTCAGGCGCCACCCCGTGTGCTGCAATGATTGATAGTGGAAGCCCACCGGTTGAATATGATCGAAACGAAGGATCGAAGCGCTACGACCGCTCTCAAGAGGCAGCCAATCAACCATATATTGGGGATATTCCCCTTTTCTTACCCGGTCTATAAACTCTTGTTTAAAACCCGCGCGTTTTCCGCCTTCCTCGCTTCCGTAAAAGGGGGCGACAAGAAGAGTGGGGGCTGTCTGCCAGATAGGCTTTCCGGCAATGAGTTTTTTATCAACTTTAGGGCCCTGTTCAGCCACGACGACGGCCGGCCGTATTTTCGCAAGGTAAACCGCCCTGACTTCGTTCGGATAGACCGGCAAACAGGCAACTGGCAATTTCGAAAGCTTATGGGGGTTTTTCACATCCAGTGGCTCAATTTTAGCCTTGAAGGTTTTGTGCTCAGTCGGGATGTTCCGGCCTTCGGGCACAATCACATAGGGGATTTGTCGAACATGGGGTACGAACGCTCGAATAAGAACGCCCGGCTTAAAATCGTGGGTATCGTCCGGAACCCACCAGGTGGAAGGCGATATGGCGGATTGAATTGAATCCTCAGGATAGGTCGTTATCGAAGCGGGCTTTCGACCTCCAGGCATCTTCTGAAACCTCCATTACACACTCTTGAGGTGTTATGGGTTCGCCGGCGATCCGGTCTATCTGTGCCAGGTTTTCAAAAAAAACATCATCATATCGAGGTGCAGGCGGCCGGAAACGCTTACCCTTAACGTTTTTTTTCTGCTTCAGTTTTTTAGACATCTCGGATCTAAGCAGTTCCAGCTTTTCCTTAAGTTTCTTTTCTTGGCGCCGGGTAGCTTTCTGAGTATCGATTGCCTCTTCTGAAGAGATGGATTCCAACCTGCTTCCAAAGACCAATATTTCATTTGGAGCAGCACTGAGCATGGGCGGGGTCTTATAGACGAAGTCGAGCAGCCCCTCAGTATCAGAGGAAAATTTCCTGATGTAATTAGTCAGTTGGCCGGCTATTTCAAGCGGGAGTTGTTTGTGAAGCTCTTCATATAGTCGGCTGTTCGAGCACGACCATCTAATAAAGTCATCTTCATATTTGGGGTGTGAGAAAACCCGCTTTTCGGCATCAATAGCTTGGAGAGCGGGTTCAATCCTTAAAAAACAGGTTTCTTCCCAAGGCCCGAATTTGTAAAAGCGCCATTGCAGTCCTGTGTAGGTCCGTCCGCCGTGAGTCAGTGCGTAATGATAATCAGCTAGGTAAACATATTTAATCAGGTGGATGGAACCGAGTTCCCGCTGTTTCCACTCTTCATCTTGGCCGGCGCAAAGGAGTGCAAATTGAATCAGAAAATCAATTTTTTTAATATCGGTAGGATTTACCATGCGCTGCCTGTACAACCTGTTATTTTCTAAACATAAAATTGTTAAGAAAACAGTTTCATGGGTAGTGTATAATCTTTTGTGTAAATTTTAAAATGGTATAAAAAAGGGCGCTTTTCCTTCAAAAGGGTTTTTGGCA
>JARGFK010000187.1 GCA_029211065.1 Desulfobacterales bacterium | reverse complement strand
AGAAAACAGAGTTCAAAGATTTTTTGTCATTCCGGGCTCGACCCGGAATCCAGAATGTTTTTGCGTAGATATACTCCTGGATGCCGGATCAAGTCCGGCATGACGTAAAGAAAAACAAGCTGTTTTTGCAATTACGACACAGTCTCGAATGGCGGGATTTTCAAAGGGCCAGACAAAGATCCCGCCTTGCGGGGTCAGAGTTCAGTGGCTCTGCCGTATGAAATGCAAAAACGCTAAATCCGAAGCCCGAAATCCGAAATTCGAAACAATATTTAATGACCAAAATCCAAATGATCCAAACAATAGACGTATCTGACATCGTGAATAGGATTTTGTTTTTGTCATTAGGGCATTAGATATTTGAATTTGTTTCGAATTTCGATATTCGGATTTAGAATTTTGCCAATGACTTTTGCGTAAATCATGCCCTCTGGGCCCGGACTTTTACTTTAAGGGAGGAAACCATGTCAAAAACATTGAAAATGGTACTGATAGTTGTCGGCATCATCGTGGTTATCGGGTTTATGATCGGCGGATGGGTCGTCGGCGGTTATAACCGGGTCATCGCCATGGACGAAAACGTCAAAGGAAAGTGGGCCCAGGTGGAAAACCAGCTCAAGCGGCGATATGACCTGATTCCCAATCTGGTGGAAACCGTCAAGGGTTATGCCCAACACGAAAAAGAGCTTTTTGAAAATATCGCCGAGGCCAGGACCCGGTATTTTCAGGCCGGCAATCCAAAGGGAAAAATAGAAGCTGCCAACCGGTTGGAAGGCGTCCTTTCCCGGCTGCTGCTGCTTCGGGAGCAATATCCCCAGCTCAAGGCCAATGAATCCTTTCTGAAACTGCAGGACAGCCTGGAAGGAACCGAAAACAGAATTTCGGTTGAAAGAAAACGCTATAATGAAGCCGTACAGGGTTTGAACACCTATATCCGGACTTTTTTCGGACGGTTTTTCGCAATAATGGCTGGTGTTTCCAGCGGGGCCTATTATGAAGTGCCGGAAGGGGAAACAGCTGCACCCAAAGTGACATTCTGATGCCGAAGGAGCGCATCACCCAAGGCCTTAACCTTGTTTCCATTGCCACCGCCCACGGGTTCAGCGATGGGTTTCATTATGTCCTTGTGCCGGTACTGCCCCTGATCATGCAGGAACTGGGCCTTTCGATCCTGCAGACCGGGATGATCGTTTCGGCCCAGGGCCTGGCAATATTTCTGATGCTGATGCCGGCGTCGATCTTGTCGGATTATCTGGGAAGGCGCAAGGTCATATTGACCGCGGGCCTGATCCTTGCCGCGTTTTCTTTTATGGGGATCGGTCTCGTCGGAAAAAATTATTATCTCATTCTGGTTCTGAGTTTTCTGGTGGGCCTGGGCAACAGCACGTTTCATCCCACGGCAACGGCGCTGGTCTCAGAGGCCTTTAGAACCCGGCCGGGTTTTTATATGGGAATGTTCAGCCTGGGGGGTAACATCGGCAGCGCCGTGATGCCGGCCGTTATCGGGACCCTGGCCCTTACCCTGGGCTGGCGGGCAGGACTCCAGTTTATCATGCTGCCGGTCATTGGGGTGGCCGTCCTGGTTTACCGGTTTTTGCCCGAAACCCGGGGGTCGCGCCAGAATGCCAGAGAGATGTTTTCCGGAATCTGGGACAAGGTGTGCTGTAACCTGCCGGTGGTTACCCTGATCGTGATCTATTCCCTCAGGGGCATCGGCTACCGGGGCATCATCACGTTCTTTCCCCTTTTGATCGCCGCCACCATGGGCGCCGATGCCAGGACGGCCGGTTTTTTAATGAGCGTCTATTTTTTTATGGGCGCGGTCAGCAAACCCCTTTTGGGAATGTTTTATGACCGCTTCGGCGTGCGGCTGCTGCTGGCCGCATTGTTTCTCCTGGGTGCGGCGGCTACGGTGGCCCTGACCCGCACCACCCATCTGGCCGTGATGGTCTCTCTGATGGGGCTTTTGGGGGTGGTCAGCTTCATCAGTCCGATCGTGATGACGGCGGCCACCTCCCTGGTGGACAACTCCGTCCGGACCAGCACCGTCGGCATGATTTACACCGCCTACGAAATCCAGTTTTTATCGCCCATCTTCGGCGGCTGGATCGCCCAAACCTATTCTCTCAAAGCCTGTTTCATTTTTTTTGCGGGGGTGCTGGTCTTGGGCAGCGTGGCGTCCCTGCTCCTGCAGGAGAAGCGGATTCCCAAGCTTAAGGATATTTGATTAATCGGTTGTCGCTTCATCCGGCTGTACATTATGTCGGCCCTGGCGGATCAGCGTCTCCAGATCCCATGAAACCAGTTTTGTCAGATTTTCTTTGCGGATACGGCACAGGTGGCGGCGGCAGGTGGGACAATCCGGGTCTTCGCAGGGGTCCGTATGGATCAGAACGCTGGCTTTCCCTGCAAAATGATCGACGATGATTTTTTCAAGGGCTTTGGATTCCCGATGGGATTCCTCCAGGGACAATTCCTGGGGGAGAATTAAATGAAAATCGATGTGGGCAAAATTGCCTGAACGCCAGGCCCGGAGCTGATGGATATCGATCCAGACGTCCTTGCGGTGCTGAATGATCAGGTCGGCAATGCTTTTCAGAAATTCGGGATCGGCGGCATCCATCAGGCCGGTGAAGGACTGGCGCACGAGCTGCCAGCCGGAAAAGAGAATATTCAATGCGACCAGATAAGCGATGGCGCCGTCCAGCCAGTACCAACCCGTCAGATAGGCGCATAAAAGACCCAGCACCACGCCGCCGGAGGTGTAAACATCCGTAAGGACATGTTTGCCGTCGGCAATAAGGGTGAGGGATGCGGTTCGCTTGCCCGTTATTACAAGCCCAACGCCCAGAAAGAGATTGATTAAACTGATGCCGAAAAGGAGCAACAGGCCGCTTTCAAGGTGGGGAAGGTCATCGGTATGAAAGAGGTGCGGCCATGCCGTGATGAAAATCCCGACGGCGGCAAGGATAATGAGTGCGCCTTCAAAACCGGCTGAAAAATATTCGATCTTACCGTGGCCGTAGGGGTGGTTCCGGTCAGGGGGCCTGTCGGCAACCAGAATGCTGACAAGGGCAAAGGCGCTGGCCACTACGTTGATGATGGATTCGAGCGCATCGGAAAGAACGGCGGAAGAGCGGGTCAGGGTGTAAATATAAAATTTACCCAGCATCAAGGCCGTTCCGATGACAAGGGACAGGCTGATGGCGGTGATGCGAACGCCCTGGGTATTTTTCAAAAATTTCATGGTTTTAATTGGGAGCTTCTAATTGTCGTTATGACTGTTAATTTTCTTTTGGGTCCAATTCCCCGCGGCTTGCCGCGAATCGTCATTCCGGCGGAAGCCGGAATCCAGAAACATAAACTGGATGCCGGTCGATGATCTCGTGTTCAGCGGGGATCAGGTCCGGCATGACATATGATACCCCGTAGCTTGTCGAAGATCCCGGTTTATCGGGGCTGCGGGGCAGTTCATTAGCCCGTCTGCGGTCGGGATATATATTTATAGCAAAAAAACGGCCGGGTGTATTTAATAATTTTTAGAAATAAGTTATGCGGTTAAAAGGGGACTGGTGATTGCTGCGGGGAGCAATGATTATTGTATAAACAATTGAATTGCCGAAAGTCCCTTTTTTCATGAAGCAAGACGTTCCTTGCCCTATATTTCCTTCTTGACTCTTTAGCGGTTACTGCCGAGGCCTTCGTCGGCAAGGAGCGTGTCCAGCGGGCTTATCGGCGCTTTCGACATATTTCTGAGCACATGAGTATAGATCATCGTTGTTTCAACATTTTTGTGGCCCAAAAGCTCCTGAACTTCGCGGATATTCACACCGTTCATCAGCAGATGTGTGGCAAAACTATGGCGCAATGTATGGACAGTGGCGTGCTTGGGAATACCGGCCTTTCTGACTGCAGCTGCAACAATTTTCTGGATAGAACTGGGGCTGATATGATGACGGCGCACCTTGCCTGAACGCGGATCAACGGAGAGAGCCGCCGAGGGGAAGACATACTGCCAGCGCCATTCCCTGGCTGCATTCGGATATTTTTTGTCGAGAGCTTCCGGCAGATAGACCTCGCCAAAGCCTTTGGCTAAATCCTGTTCGTGGACTTTTTTGACTGCGGCCAGATGCTCTGTCAGTTTATTTTTTACAGCATCCGGAAGAACCGTCGTTCTGTCTTTATCGCCTTTACCTGCCCGAACGGTAATTGAATTCGATCCGAAATCAATATCCTGAACCCGCAGCCTGGCCACTTCCATCAGCCGCATGCCGGTGCCATATATAATATGAACCAAAAGACGGTCTTTTTCTTTTAACTGATCGAGCAGACTGCGCACTTCATTTTGCGACAGTACCGCAGGAAGCTTGGGACCTCTTTTCGCCCGCACCGTTTTACTGAGATCATGCAGATCGATGTTGAGAACTTCGCGGAATAGAAACAGCAGCGCGTTGAAGGCCTGATTTTGAGTAGAAGACGAAACCCGCTGCTTGATCGCCAGGTGACTGAGGAAATCCCGGACATCCATTTCATCGACGCTCAGGGTTTGCAAATCTTTATTTTTTACGCCGGTCAGGTAGGCATGAAAGCGAAGAAACCATCCCGTGTAAGTCCTTTCCGTGCTGTAGGCATAATGCTTGAGGCGCAATATTTCCCTAATTTTTTTCTGCACTGTTTTGACGTCCGGGTATTTTTTTTCGGTTGCCGTGTCTGCATTCGGCGATAGCGCCGATGTATTATTCGACAGGAAGTGATGGATATAAAGTTTAACAGCGTTATCGGCCTGTTCGAATTGCCAATCCTGAACTTTTTCGTCTTTCTTCAAACCATCGAGGAACATTTGTATTCTTAAAACCAATGGTTTGTCTTGTTGTGTATTGGAAAACCGTAGGAACCTACTGACCCAGTGGGCGTAAAAAGGAGCCTGGTTTTTCGGTGCTAGTTTGCGTTGGGTGATAAATTTTTGAAACTCCGGCAATATAG
>JARGFK010000186.1 GCA_029211065.1 Desulfobacterales bacterium | reverse complement strand
ATTTCACGTCAAACCTAAAATCGGTAAGTCGCCGAGCAGGGCGATCAGCTTCAGAGACTTTTATCCCATTCCATATAAAGATGCAGTTGTTTGTCAATGACAGTAAAAACTATGGAACCCTACTGTTGTTAAGGGATCTGGAACAAAGCGCCATGGACAATTTTACCTTAAAGCGAATTGAAAGCCTGCGCCGCTCCATGATTGATGCCTTTGAAAGATTGGAAAAAGCCGGCAAGCTGCGGGATTCCAAGGACCTAAACAACGGCCCGTCTCAGCCCCATTAACCCCATTTCCGCTTTTACACACTCCTGCCTTGAGCTGAAGCGTGTAAGTTTTTGGAAATCACTGCCCATGGATCCTGTCAAAAAAAGTCTTTTCCCAATTCTGCTCAAAGCAACTTTGGGTAAATATAAGCATTTCTTTCAAGTCTGAATTCTGATGATCACCGGCGCCAAAAAATTGGAGGAGAGGGCTGACGGTAGGAAAGAAGTTGCTGATCGTTCCTGCCTGGCAGATGTGCTGGTTGTCACTCGTGACAAGGAGTGGGCTGCTTCTATTGAAAAGATGTTAAACGAAAACCTTTATGGTGCTTCAGTTGCCTTAAACAGCGAGCAGGTTGTTGAAAGGTTAAAGCATACCTGGCACCACCTGGTTCTGATTGATCTTGATTCCATTGATGTAACCCCAGACTATCTGGCAGCAAACATTAGAAAAATAGAGCCGGATATTCCCATAATCGGCCTGGGAAATCAGACAGGTGGTTCCTGCCCGGATATTACCTATCTTAAAAAGCCGCTTACTTTTGAACAAATAAACGATATTTTCCCCCAAGCGACGACTGCAAAGGAGATAAAAACCGGAAGGCGAGCCCTGAAAGGACTTATCCTGGCAGTCGGTGTCGGTCTTTTCCTATGGGTTTTGTTGATTTGGATGTGGAGATAAAAGACTTACCCATTTCCGCTCAAAGCTCTTTTGGGTAATTTATCCATTTACCGATTTCTGCCTAATGCCAAAATCTTACCCATTTCTGCTTTGAGCAACTTTGGGCAAGCAACTTCGGCTAATTTACCGCCGCTTCCGTTACCCATTTCAGCTTTGAGCAACTTTGGGTAACTTACTTGGTGCAGCACCTGGATTTTAGGGGCCGCTATTCTTTGGAAAGACGCTTTATTAGCTCTGACAGGAGTTTCAGGGTTAAACGTCAGAAACAGTTGTAAAGTCATATTATTCAGTGGGTTATGCAGCTATCAGCTGTAAGACCCCACTGTAGCCAATCCGGTGACCTAACGCGGTTAGGACTTCGGATTGGGTCTTTGTTGGCGTCTCTAATCGCCGGATCGGTTTTATAGACCCCTTGTTCAAAGTCAGCACGGAATGAAGGTGCTGCATATCCTCCATGACATCTTCCGCTGTACGGCTTATGCCTGCTGTGGAGAGCCTGAGCTCCAATCTACGCAAATAAGTCATTGCCGCCACGCAAGTAAATAAGTGACAGCGGATCTTGCTGTCGGTCCAGTGCCGAATAGGACGCGTACTTACCAGATCATCATTTTTGCTGAGACGGAATCGATCTTCCACTTGCCATCTGTCCAGACTGGCTTCGACAATTTCACGAAGCAACAGAAGCAACAGGGTCGCATCTTAATTATTAACTATTTTCTTAAAATTTTTAAACTACCGACTTCAAGTCAAACCTGTTTTCGGTAAGTCAAGTTTTTAACCGCGTCCAAGCATTTCTCAAAAAATAAGCTTCTTTGCACGAATCGATGGCCGGCAACTTTTTCTTCAGCCGGCTGCCTGATTCGGGCAAATAGACTTCGCGTCCTTCGCACCTTTTCGGTTCAATTTCCAAACCTGAGGTTGATGTTTGCAAACATCGCTTTTTTTGACTCGCATAGATAAACTTTCGCAGGTACTGCGGTCCAAGAATTTACTGCGGGCACTGGTTCGAAACCGAGTGCTGGCAGGGGCCGAACATCGACAGGTGCTCCGCTCGGATCTTGCGACGGTAATCGATATCGGCGCCAATCGGGGGCAGTTTGCGCTGGCCGTGCGACAGTGGGCGCCCGGGGCGAAGGTTATCGCCTTCGAGCCGCTTCCAAGGCCGGCGGCTCGGTTTCGCAAGGTTTTCCAGGGCGATGCCAGGGTGATTCTCCATCAGGCGGCCATCGGGTCGGAGGCGGGGAAGGCGACCATCCATGTTTCTCATCGTGACGACTCGTCATCGCTGCTTGCGATAGGTGCAATGCAGGAGCGGCTTTTTCCGGGAACAGGCGAAGCCCGAACGGAAACGGTTTCAGTGGGGCGATTGCCTGACTTTGTATCGGCTGATGAAATCGTTTCTCCGGCCATGCTCAAGTTTTGGACGTGCAGGGGTTCGAGCTGGAGGCCCTTCGCGGATGTGAGGACCTACTATCGCGTTTTGCTTATGTCTATGCTGAATGCCCGTTTGTGGAGTTGTATCAGGGGCAGACTCTGACCGATGAGATCATCGCCTGGCTGCGCGAACGGGGGTATAAATTGAGCGGAGTATACAACGTCTGCTACGATAAAGCTGGCCAGGCGGTGCAAGGAGATTTTCTGTTTTGCCGGTAACAAAGGTACCACGAGGTACATAGAGTAACGCTAATAAAAAGTTTGTTTATAAAAAAGATATTCTGTGATAATTTGGGTTAATCTGGATAAAAAATATCAATTATCCGTTATGAAATAGATGTTTATAGGAATCCCCCCTTTATGCTGATGATTAAAAAAAGGAGGCTGGATATGGCACCACAATCGTTAAAAAGAAAAAGACACCAACGCAAGCAGGGTTTGTTCGTCAAACAATGCATAGTGATAGGTTGGAAGGTATTTTAAAAATACCGCGTAGCCTTAAACATCGAATGGTGGAAGTAATTTTGCTTCCATTCGATGATGACACAGCGCTTCACAGAGACCAGAAGGCAAAAGGTTCATCTCTAAAGAAATTTGCAGGTGCATGGGCTGGAGATTTGCTTGTAAGGGAAGACCAGGGAACCTACGAAGTCCGTGAGGAATTAAAATGATTTATCTGCCGGATACCAATGCATGGATTCGGTTTTTAAATCCCGGAGAAAATTTGGTTAAAGATAGATTTTTATCTTCTGATATTTCCAGGATTCGGCTCTGTTCTGTCGTCAAGGCCGAGTTGTACTTTGGGGCCATGAAAAGTAGCCGGACAACTGAAAATCTTGAGCTTCTGGATGCATTATTCACGAAGTTCACATCGCTGGATTTTGACGATGATGCCGCCCGAATCTATGGACAGATCCGTTCGGCACTATCCCTTCGGGGGACTTTGATCGGGCCGAATGATTTAATGATTGCTTCTATCGCAGTAGCACATAAAGCTATTCTTGTAACACATAATACTCGGGAGTTTGCGCGAGTGCCAGATCTCAAAATTGAAGATTGGGAAGAGTGATGGAAACATTTGTGATTTATTCCGATCTATTCTTTGTGCGCCCGCTGCAAATCGTAAATAATTAAAAAAGTTTCGGATTTCCTGTCAATCCTGATTGAATAGTCCGCCAATCCCGCCAATCCCTAATCTAAAAATCTGACAATTTGATGCGTATTCTTATAGTCGGAATTAATTTTGCACCTGAGTTGGTCGGCATCGGCAAATATACCGCTGAGATGGTGGACTGGCTGGCTGGCCAGGGGCATGACGTTCGGGTTGTGACCGCACCGCCTTATTATCCCAAATGGCAGGTGTGGGATGGGTATTCGGGAAGGCACTATAAGCTGGAAAACAATAATGGCGTAAGAGTATATCGCTGCCCTTTATGGGTTCCGGAAATGGTAAGCGGTCTGAAACGTATCCTCCATTTAAAAGATTAATCATAGGCTTGGAAAGGCTGTTGCTTCGAAGATTTGACTGCGTGTCTACCATTTCAAATCGAATGCTGTCCAAGCTTTTTCAAAAAGGGGTTCCAAGCAATAAGACCCTGTTATTCCCCAACTGGGTGGATACTGAAGTGATATATCCACTAAATGGCTTGAATTCTTTTCGCAAGGAACTGGGAATACCTGAAGATAAAGTTGTCGCTTTATATTCCGGAAACATGGGACAAAAGCAGGGCATTGACATCTTAATCGATGTGGCCAGAAGGTTAAAAAATAGAAACATTCAGTTTGTTTTGTGCGGTGAGGGCGCGGTTGTTAATACAATCCGTAATTTGGCCGCTGATTTACCTGACGTTATTTTTTTGCCCTTGCAGCCGCCTGAAAAACTGAATGATCTCTTAAACCTTGCAGACATTCATCTGCTGCCCCAGAAAGCTGAAGCAGCCGATCTGGTCATGCCGTCTAAGCTTACAGGCATTTTTGCATCCGGCCGGCCGGTGGTGGCGATGGCAAAGCAGGATACGGAAATCGGGAAAGTAGTTTGGGGAAGAGGAGTATTGGTGCCGCCCGGAGATGCCGCTGCATTCGCGAATGCAATTATTAGGCTCGCAGAAAACCCTGAAGAACGTGAAAAATTGGGGATGGCCGCAAGAGACTTTGCCGTTAAGGAACTTAACCGCAAAAAGATTTTATCCCAATTCACCGATGCCCTGAATCCCTTCGCATAGCCATAAACTTACACACTTCCGCTTTGAGCTAAAGTGTGTACACACTTCCGCCTTGAGCTTAAGTGTGTAAGTTTGAAAGAAAACCGTCCATGGATCCATCGAACTCTATCGATTCCGCCTTGAACCGTTTTGAGTAATTTGTCCATTTGCCGATTTCAGGTCAAACCTGTTTTCGGTAAATCAACTTTTTTAAACCGCCCGTCCGACTTTCGGTTGCATGCTCATCCTTTACCGATTTCACGTCAAACCTGAAATCGGTAAGTCAATTTTTCAAACAAGATCGTTTTTGCCCATTTCCGGTAATGCCGGTTATGGGTAATTTTCCCCTTTACCGATTTCTGCCTTGGCCATAATCGGTAATCGTCCCAGCTGCCCCGGTAAAAGCCAAGCTCTGGTAAGCATCATAAAATACGAAAAATGACGAAAACAGTATTACCCGCGGACGCTTGCATCAT
>JARGFK010000185.1 GCA_029211065.1 Desulfobacterales bacterium | reverse complement strand
CATCGCGAAATTTTTTTCAGATTAATGCATAATATGCACTGAAATTAGCACTTATCACTTTCAGTCAAAATTGCTGGGGTCAAAACCTTGACTATTGATTTAAAGTACCCCGGTTTTTTTATGACCCTTTTTTGCCTTTTCCGTAAGCTTTCTGTTTTTCCTTGACCGTGAAACCGATTTTTGTTTTTGATTTTTCAGGCGGTGCCATGAGTTGGCGAATCGCATCGAATATCAAGGAAATTTTTTCGTCATGATCTTTCAGATTCATCTCCAGTTCCGAAAGCTTTTTAGCCAGTTCTTTATGAGTTGATAATATCCGGCGGAGTCTTAAGAAGGCCCTCATAATCTCGATGTTGACTTCAATGGCTCTATCACTGTTAAGTATGCTGGATAACATCGCGACGCCTTGTTCGGTAAACGCCCGGGGTAATACCGAAGAGTGTTTAAGTCTTTGCAACCGGTCACAATTTGTGACCAGTTCATCTTTTTCCATCCTTGTCAGACGAAAAGTGAAATCCGAAGGGAACCTTTTTTCGTTTCTCGACACCGCCTGGTTTAACGCTTTCGTCGTGACGCCATATAGCGAGGCCAAGTCGGCATCAATCATAACTTTCTGGCCACGAATAAAAAGGATTGCCATTTCGATGCGCTCAACTGGATATGCCAAACTTTTTGCTGTTTTTACCATACCTGCACCAATCAGCTATGTTTTTAGTTGTACCAGGCTATGCAATTGTATTTTAAAAAAACCTCAACTCATTATCTGAGAAAAGGGGTTTTTGCCAGCATAAATAATTTTCCATTTATCTGTGGTTTGAACGGATACGATGATAATTTAAAAATTGGTAGTTCATAACCTGATAATAATCAAGAATATTTATTGATTAGCCTGAAAGAAAGCGTTAATCCGTCCGGTGCGCTTTTCCCAGGGCGGCCGGGGCGGTCCCGGTGAATATTCGCAGGATTGTTTTTTTCCAACTGCTGCCGTCCGCCCAGCTTAAAATGGATTCCTTCTGTGCAAGGTGCATCAGGACCAGGGTAAAAATCATGAGCGGAAACGGCGCAACCTGGAACACCTGGGCCGGAATGGAGGGGAGCCACCCCTGGAGGTAGATGCCGAGAACCTGCAGAAAAGAAAAAAGGTAGGCTCCCAAGGCAGCCTTGACCGGGTTCCAGCCGCCGAAAATCACCAGCGCCAGGGCGATCCAGCCGGTTCCCTCGGCGCCCTGGGGACGTCCCCATCCCTGTTTGGTCGACAGCGAAAAAGTCGCTCCCGCCAGCCCCACCAGCATTCCGCCGCAGATGGCATATAACATCTGCAGGCGTTGGGGTGGGATGCCCCGGGCAAATGCGGCCTGGGGGTGTTCGCCCACGGATCGCAGCTCAAGGCCCAGGGGGGTGCGATACAGATACCACCAGGTTAGAGCGATGAGCATCAGGCTCAGATAGACCGGAAGATTGTGGCTGAAAAAAACCGGGCCGAAAAACGGCGCCTGATCCAGAAAGGGGATGGGGTGTAGCGCAACCTGGGGGCCATGGATGCGGGCATAGGGGTTGCCGAGGAAATAGGCCAGATCGCGGGTCATCAAGGTCAGGACAAAACCGACCGCCACCTGGGACTGGCCCAGGTAGATGCTGAAGACGGCCACGGTCGCTGCTGTCAGCGCGCCCACAAGGGCGGCTGCAAGGAAACCCAGCATCAGGCTGTTGGTTTCAGAGGCCACGGCAAAGGCCGTCATGGCGCTTAAAAGGATGGAACCGTCAAGGGACAGGTTGATTAATCCGGCCCGTTCCGTAATGGTTTCCCCCAGGGTTGCCAGAACAATGGGAGCGGCGCCGGCGACAACACCGGCCAGCAGAACGGTTAAATGCAGTTCATTCATGGGGGGAAGTTTCCTTTCGCTCTTTGGTGCGCAAGCGCCAGGCATGCACGGCCAGGGCCGCCAATACCAGCGACCCCTGAATCACGCCGCTTAAAGAGGAGTCCAGCTGGAGCATCATCGGCAGCTGGATGCTGCCTGTATTCAGACAGGCGAAAAAAAAGGCGACCGCCGGGGCCGCCCAGATGTTGTAGTTGGAAAGCATGACCACCAGCAGCGCCAGATATCCGTAGTTGCTGGAAATGGCCGGCAGCAGGCGATGATACACGCCGGTCACCTGGATGTTTCCGGCAAGCCCGGCAAAGCCGCCGGCAAAGAGCATGGCGATGAGCATATAGCGGTCCGGTTTGAGCCCGAAAAGATAGGCTGCGGCAGAATTGTTTCCGATGGCTTTTAAATTTAAACCGATGCGGGTATAGCGAAGCAGCAGGGCTGTCAGGATTACGGCCAGCAAGACGAAAGAGAGACCCATTGGCGAGAGCTTCAGCGTCGACGTGTGGGTCAGCCACAGACCTTGCGGAAACAGTTCGGTGCCGCTCATGGACGCAATTCCCGGTCGCTTCCAGGGGCCGAAGATCAGCCACAGGATGATTCCCTGGGCTACAAAATTTAGACCGAGACCGGCAAATATCTCATTAACCCCTCCCCTGGTTTTTAAATATCCGGCCAGCAGCGCCCACAGGGCCCCGCCGGCAGCGCCGGCAACAAAGGAGAACCCCAAGATCAGCGGCGGCATGTCGTCATGGAGTCCCAACCGAAGTGCTGCGGTCGTAAAGACAGCGCCCATCATTACCTGGCCTTCAATACCGATATTCCAAAGGCCGATCCTGAAGGTGAACAGCAATCCGCAGGCGCAAAGCGTCAGGGGAGTCCAGGCTTTGATAACATGGGAAAATTTACTCCAGGATCCCAGGGCGCCCATGAAAATATGATAGTAGGCCGACAAGGGAGGGGCCTTGGCCAGCAGCAGAACAAGCGTGGTAAAAACAAATACGATGGTCAGGGCAAAAGCAAGATCCCGCAGGAATTTAATCAATTTTTTGGGGTCATAAAGTCGACGACGCTTAAAAATCCCTCCCGGCCTCCCTTTATCAAAGGGAGGAGTTCCGGCGAGGCGTGGTCCCCCCTTTGTGAAAGGGGGGCGAGGGGGGATTTTTTTGAAGAAATTCATTGTCAGACCTTGCCCGCAACCGCACGGCCCAGCGCCTGGATATCGATATCTTCGGTTTTAACATCTTTAACCACACGGCCGTTAAAAAAAACCAGAACCCGCTGGGCAACCGTCAGGATATCTTCCAGCTCCGGAGAAGAAAAAATGATGCCGGTATCTTGGGAACAATAGGCTTGAAGGTACTGCCAGACCCACCGGGCGGATTCCAGGTCAAGGCCCCGGGTGGGATTGTCAAGGAGAAGGAGCTGTGGGTTTTCGGGCAAAAAAGAAAGCAGCAGACGCTGCTGATTACCGCCTGACAAGGATTGAACAGGCGTTTCCGGCGTTGCCTTGATGTGAAACTTGTTGATTTGTTTTTCGGCAAGTTGCCGGGCTTCCTGCCAGGGAACCCAAAACGAACGGGCACGCTGTTGCAGGGCGAAATGCTCCGTGAGGTTCATATCGGTTACCATGCCTTCCTCCAAACGCGAGGCGGGCATGTAAGCAACCCCGGCATGTTTGAAAAAATGGTATCCTTTTCGGTTGACGTTTTTTCCGCCCAGATAGACCGAACCGGACAGAGGCGGTTGCAGCCCACAGAGAACCCTTAAGAAAATGCTCTGGCCGCTACCTTCCAGGCCGGCCAGACCCAGGACTTCGCCCCGGTTTATGACCACATCGCATTGCCGCAGACCGGTGCGTCCTCCCATGGCGGAAACACCGCGCAGCGCCAGCAACTCCTGGTTTGATGAAGCGCCCCTGCAGACCGGCGGAGTCGGCGGGGCGTCAAACATCATCTCCAGCAGGGTGGAAGTATCCAGGGGCGCATTTATTTCTCCGGTGACAGCCCCCTGTCGGAGGACGGTTACACGGTCACACAACGCTTCAACATCTTCCAATTTGTGGGACACCAGAATGATGCTTTTAGCTTCCGTCGTTAATTTTTGCAGCGCTCTGAAAAGGATTTCTTTCTGGATTCCGGATATGCCGGAGGTGGGTTCATCCAGGATTAACACGCGACAACCCAAAGACAGCAGCCGGATGATTTCAAGCTGCTGCCGCTCGCCGACGGTCAGGCTGCTGACGGCAGCTTCGGGCGAGAGCGAAAAGTTCAAGCGTTCGCAAAGCTGTATGAACTGATCTTTAAAATGGCGGCGGCGGTTGATGAATCCGCGGGACTGCCCCAGCATGAAATTGTCCAACGCAGCAAGCTGGGGAAAGTCCAGGGGATCCTGATACAACATGCCGATTCCCAGGCGGGATGCCTGGGCGGGAGTTGCGTAGGTGACCGACGAGCCGTTGATTAAAATGTTGCCATCAGTTTTTCGGATGTACCCCGCCAGGATTTTCATCAGGGTACTTTTGCCGGCGCCGTTTTCACCCAGGATGCCATGGATCGTTCCCGGTGCAACCGTCAGCGAGATGCCGTTATTGGCCCTGACAGGTCCGTAATGTTTGTGGATATCTCGAAATTCAATCCACATCTTTCACGGGTCCATTCAATCTTTCTTTGATGGATAATTGTCCGTACACATGACGAATGCGCTGAGTGAAACTTCTTAATTTAATTGGCGTTTCAATTGTTTCCATCGTTTGTCCATTTGTCCAACGTCTTAGACATCATCTATAGACGCGAAGCGGCAGTCTGGTGGATACCGTGTTGTATGCCCGCATGGGCGTGAACTTATGGGGTGAAAGTCCCTCGGCTACACGATTAGCAGAAAAGCCGTATTCGTCAAGCATAGCAGATAGCGTTATAGTCCACGCTGTTTGAACCATTCGTGGCGCAAAATTGGACGCCCGCGCCTGACGGGCGACCACGTTCAAAGCATAGAATCATCACAGTAGTTGCTTGTCAATGATCGATGCGAGCAGTGTCGTCAATAGTGGCGCGAGGATCCTTAGGGACCACTCATTTATTAAATAACATTAAATAGGGCTAACTAAATCAATTTAAAAATATCAACTTAAGCATGAAAGCGCCTGTAAATAAAAGTCATACAATAATCAGAAATCTTGTCATAGTGAGAAT
>JARGFK010000184.1 GCA_029211065.1 Desulfobacterales bacterium | reverse complement strand
CTGATCCGATTACAGTAGAGACGTCAACCGGAAAAATCGTCATTCAGCCCCAGCGCACAAATAATATATTGGAGCGCTTTTTTCGAGACCTTAAACGCGGACATCGCAAAAAATCGGGCGCAGTGTCTTTGAATCGAACAATCCGATCTATACTTTCCGATACGCCTTTGGTTAAGAATCTCGACAATCCCGAATATATGAAAATCTTGTTGGGGGACTGCCATACGATAGCGCAACGTTTTGAGAAAATTGATTCGGCTATAGTGCATGAGCGCCTGAAAACTGAAGCGCGTAAAACTGAACGGATTAGTCCGGCAATGAAAAAAATTGTTCGATTTCCAGACTTGCCAGAAAAGATGCTTTCGCTGATGGCATAAGGGCAATATTAATGCCAACCCTTATTTACCATCATAGCGGGAAACATCAGAGAACTGGAAAACCTGTTGGAGCGCGCCTACATTCTGGAGGCGTCAGCGGTGCTGACATTGAAAAGTTTTCCCAGGGAAATTCTCGAGCCGACTTCGGTTTCAACCGGATGGACGTCCGATCGGCTGCCGAAGCTGGCAGCGGTTCGACAAAAAGAACTGGCGAATATTGAAAAACGATATATTAATGAAGTATTAGAGCGGCACAAGGGAAGGATTAATGAGGCTGCTGCGACAGCAGGAATCAGTACCCGACAGCTTCATAAACTAATGACCAAATATGGCATTCACAAAGAACCCTTCAAAACATGATCCCCGCCCGATTCACTTTTTTAAAATTCAAATTCAAACAAAGCAAATCCCATAGACGATAACCAACGCCGTCCCTTCTGGGGCGGGTATTTATTCGGCCGGGTTGACGCAAAGCGGCCAACGGTTTCGCAAGTGATGACAGATCGGAACCGACTATTCTCTTTGGAGATCACTTCGGAACTTTCGGTTCCGATTTATATTTTTATTATATATTTCATGGTGTTATTCGTTTATTGGTGAAAACCACTTAACCGGGCCTGACGGCTACGGGCGGTTATCGGAATCAGAAGTTCTGATTTTATCCGGCCATTAAAATTATATATGTATAAAATTCAAAGCGTTATGGTTTTGGCACGGCTGTTGCTCTACTTTTTCAGCATTCTAAAGCTACTGAAAAAGTCCTTTGCAAGAAGGGCCATACGGGTGAGTATATGCACAAAATACAGGGTGTTGTCGTGCCGAGAACATGGGATGAAAACGGAAGGGTTGTTGCCATAACGATTTTAACCCACGACGAAGATGAATACCATGTTGAAAGTGACGGCAGGGGTAAAGAACTTAAAACGTTTATAAGGGAAAACGTGGAAGTTCTGGGGACCGTAAAGCCCCAAGACGGTATTAAAGTCATCCAGGTAAAGAAATTCAAACTCTACAGGGAATTTGAACCACAACTTCGGCAACTTCGGTAGTGACGGTGAACGGTCTCATGTCGACAAATACGGCGGGCAACATTAACAATAAATGCTTCATAAGGGGGAGGGTTACAGAATGAAGAAAAACATGATGAAATTAGTGGTGGGCCTGATGGTTCTGGTTGTGGTTGTCATGGTGGGTGGTATCGCCGGGGCAGCCGAAAAGGTTAAACTTGTCGGGACTGTGAATGGAGAAAATCAAATTGACACCGATACCGACGAGACGATTGACATTGCGGAAACCGACACAGGCAATGAATTGATGATGGAAATCGGCAAAAAAGTGGAAGTCATCGGCACGGTAAAAGGTGAAGGTGATAACAAGGAAATTACGGTTGAATCTTTTAAAGTGCTTAACTAGCCGGATCCGGGAGATTTATCTGCAGCAAGAGAAGATTCAAAGAGATTTATACCGCTTTCCATAATAAAGTACCGAAACAATGAATTGCGGTATAAGCGGGTGTAGAAAAAAACGTTGGGATAACGGAACGTTTTTTTAACAACCGCTATAAATAAAAAAACAAAAGGGTGGACCTGTTGGGCCCACCCTTTTGTTTGCGTTCCAAGGGGGTTGGAAGCATCGGAAAAAGGATGTATCCGTTATGAAACGGAGAAACCCTTTTGGATGGAAACAACAGGCTTCCCCGTTTCATTCTGATTATTTAATCCCGAAGGCTTCCTTCAGTTTGGCGACCACGGCAGGAGACAGTTGCAACATGCCTTCGGCCCATTCCTGGGCATCCTGCCAGGTGACAAAGTCCATTGGGCGGTCTCCCTTTTCCGCAATCGCGACGGCCTCAGGATCTTTACAGGCCTTTTCAAAAGCCTCCTGCAGAATTTTAAGGCGGTCGGCAGGGATGCCGGGAGGAGCGGCAAAGGGACGTCCCACCAGCTGAATCCCCCGGAGCAGGGTGACGATGGGTTTGTCTTTTGGATCCGTCAGCACATTCTCAATCAGGGGGACATCCTCATAGCCTTTTGGTTTATTTCTTCCCACAAACAGCACAATGCGCCCTTCACCGCTTTCAAGGATGGCCTGGCGACTGGCGGTGGAGCTCCAGATGCCGTCAGCTTCGCCCCGCATCAGCGCCATTTCCATTTCAGCGCCGGAATACCCGGTGGCAATGGCAAAATTATCCTGATCCCACGCCTGGTATAGCATGATGGGGTTTACATAGGATACCGTTCCCAAACCGGTGGAAGCCAGGCGAATTTTGTCAGGGTGTTTTTTGACCTCATAAATGTCCTTAAACATTTTCGAGTTGACAATGTATGCGTATGTTTCGCTGCAGGGAGATCCCAGAAAGTTCAGTTTGGCAAAATCAAATTTGACGCCTTTTAATCCCACCACCTGGGGAAGCCCCACCGCGCGGTTAAACGTGCCGATGGTCAGGCCATTCGGTTTAGACATATAAAGTTCATTGGTGCCGATAATATGTCCGGCCCCGGGCACGTTTTTAACGATAAATGTACTGCCGGGAAGGTGCTTTTCCATATATTGGGCAACCAGGCGCGCGTACCAGTCATAGCCGCCGCCCGGCTTGGTAGAGGCGATGACCTTGATGACTTTCCCGTCATAAAAAGGCTTGGCGTGACCAGTGGAAATGAACAAAAATCCCAGCATCAGAACTAAAGTAAGGACCAGCAGATTTTTTCTCATTGGAAACTCCTCCTGTGTTGATGAAATCGTATAGAAAGCAGGCTTTTCGAAAAAGACCACTTCGGAGTTATTTCTATAGAAGTATTTGATTTCTAAACGGCAGCCGATGCTGATTGCTTTAAATTTTGGTTAGAAAAATATGATAAACTGTTGAATTGAACATAGCGAGTTAAGTGGGTGCTTCAATGTCAGTCGCTTAATTAGACCATTCGTACCCTGAGACTGAATAACTGCACCATAGCGGTTGCCGGCCGAGGTGTCCTTTGAAGGTACTATTCCAAAAATTAGGGCTAATTTTATAGAATTGATATACCTGCAATTTTACAGGAGAATAGTGAGGTTCCTTTGGCAACAGGCTGTCTTCGTCGCAGTTGCAAATTACGGCTGGGTGAGGGTATAGGCCGCTAAAAAACTTTTTTTCAGATAAACCGTTTGCGGGTTTGAAAAATATGTCTTGAAAAGCGCCAGGCTGTCAGCGCGCAGAATATGCGGGACAATCGAGAAGGACATGTTCTGGTATAGCGGCGGCAGACGCGACAGGTCACAGCGGGTGCCGCCGCCCATTGCATCTTCATAGGCATATACGATATTGGTAACGCCGCTGATCAAAAGCGCTCCAAAACACATCAGACAGGGCTCCAGGGTGCAGTACGCCGTCAGGCCGCCGGCAGGAGAAGACGCTTTTATCCGGTTCATGTTTCTGAGCGCCAGCATCTCGGCATGATCGGTTTCGTTGAACCGGTTTTCAATGGTCCCGGTCCGGGCGCCGGAAGCGATGATGCCGTCGGTGCCGACCAGTATCGCGGCTGCGGGAAATTCCCCTATTGCGAGTGTCTGTTTGGCCTGGGCCAGCGCTTTTCGCATAAAATAAATATGATCCATGTGTGTTTCCTATTTGTTTAAAGCCGGCAGACACTGTCGTCACAGGGACAACACCCGTCCACTTCATATGCATAAAGGATGCGGGACTCCATTTCTGTTCGCAGTGAAGATATGCTGCCAAAGGGTGCATTGGCAGTCATGTCTCCCAGTTCGGTTCTTGAAGGTATTGCATCTAATCCAGAGGAAATAACCTTGCCGGAATCACCGGCTAATATGTCGGCGGATTCGCCGTTTGTAACGACAACGAAAGGTATTTGATATGATTCCATCAGCCTTGAGGCGGCCAGGGACGGACGCTGCCGGGTCACCAGGGAACCGGGACCGTACTTTATAATCATACAGGCTCTGCCGGACAACGTTACTTTGAAATCAACCTTGATAAGCGCCCGTTTGTCTTTTCCGGCAGCGACCAGAAGCTCGCAGCGGGGAATGATATCGGTCTTTGCGTATCCTTTATTTTCCACCAGCAGGTGCGCCAGTTTCTGTCGATAGCGTTCATCGTGGGTATCATTCAGGATTTCGCCGGTAATAAAATCGGTTAGTTTTCCCAGTATCAGATGATGACCATCCATGATTTCACGCCTGCCTGGTATAGATGAACCGGAAATTGTGCCCTGAAATTTTTTAAATAGCCCCTGTCAAAAAGATAATATCGTTTATAAAATAAGAAAAGATTTGCAAATTGTAAAGAATCATATCTTTTGACACAGGATAAGTTTCTTTAAAATAAATAAGTTTTATGATAAACGGAAAACCTGTTTGTTTCAATAAAAAGCGTTTGAATATATAACAAAATGCCTTCAGTTATATTGGGGTAAATAAAATGACGATTCGTGAAGATTTTGAAAAACGCGAAAAAAATTTTATCGCGTCCTATGGATCCCTGAGCACGGCTTCCCGGGGGCGTCGGGAGCAAGAGGAGCCCTGTCCCATTCGCACCGCTTTTCAGGTAGATCGCGACCGAATCGTATATTCCACTGCGTTCCGGCGATTAAAGCACAAAACCCAGGTGTTCTTATCCCCGCTGGGGGCTGTTTACCGGACACGGTTGACGCATACCCTGGAGGTGGCGCAAATCGCCAGGACGATTGCCCGGGCGCTGCGGCTGAATGAAGATTTGACC
>JARGFK010000183.1 GCA_029211065.1 Desulfobacterales bacterium | reverse complement strand
AGGGATGGGATTTTACAGGCTGCAGATGAATCGCTGGCGGCAGGGATGTTTGCACCCGGCGAAATTCCTTGGGAGAAGCTTGCGTTCTCAAGCACCTGTGATGCCCTCAGAGACTATTTAAAAAAACATCATCCCGATATCCGTTCAATGTGATAGAATCTGTTTTAGGTGAATCGAAGCACTTAGGGACATGGTGTTACGCCCAGCCTTTGGGTCAAGGTTGAATGTTTTCAGTAGAATTGATATAGGGAGGGCATGTAAACCGCTTTCCATAATGAAGTTTTGAAACAATGAATTGCGGTATAAGCGGTTGTAGAAAAAAACGTTGGGATAACGGAATGTTTTTTTGACAACCGCTATATCCGCGCAGTTGAACCTGACCCGATCCTATAACCGGGAGAACCTTATGCAGGGATTTATGCGTCACATCGTGCCCAAACACATTATTGTTGCCGGTTTTGCATTGTTCATGGGCGGCGCTATTCTGACAGGAGGACTTTTCCCTTTTGATATGAAGGAGTTTAAAGCGGACGCCCTGCAAAACTGGCATTTATTTGCAATAATCCGGGATGCCGGCGCCATTCTTGCGGCAGCAACAATCATTATATCCGGATTAAGATCCATTCGGATCCAAGGCAGCAGCCGGCGCCTGATTGCTATGGTTCTCATCGGCATGGGAATCAGTTTGTTGTTTCTGACACTGAATTGCGTTGCCAACGTACAAATGGGCAAGATGTTGATAAGTTACGATTTTAGCAAGATGATAGGGTTGATCGAATTAAAGTTGAAGCAGGATAATCTGCCGGAAGAAAATCGACCCGTGCTGATGCGGAAGCTGGCGGAAAGCCGTTATTTGCAGAGCGGTGAACGTATTTTGATTCTGACGGCGGATAATGAAGAAAAAATTTACGAGCCTCCGGAAACCATCATCGGATTTAAACGGAACGTCGATTTTTCAAGGCAAATGTATGGGTTGATCAAACAGTGGTCCTATTACTCGATTTATGTATGGATCGGTGTATTACTGTTCAGCACGATTGTGGGGGCGGTTTCCCCGGAAGACTGACTGTATTTGCCGACAACCGGGATGAATATCGGCCGTCCGGCCCCTGCGCTTTTAAATTCTGGAAATACCCCCGAAGACAATCACCGCTCCAATTTAAGCAAAGGAGAATTTGCACATGACATTTGCTGAACTGATGGGCTACATTGATCAGGTCCTGAGTTTCAGGCTTTTCCAGATCCAGCAGACGCCGGTCACCGTATCTTCGTTATTCATGTTTTTTCTGGTCATGGTGACCTTTTTCATCCTCTCGCGCATTCTTCGCCGGATATTTTTAAACCGCATTATGGACCGCATGCGTCTTGAAGAAGGCACCCAGTATAACCTGAAACGCATAACCCATTACCTGGTCATGTTGACCGGGGCACTGGTGGCATTTCAGTTTGTCGGGATTGATTTGAGCGGTTTCATGATGGTTTTTGGATTGTTGTCCGTTGGAATCGGCTTCGGGCTGCAAAATATCACCTCCAACTTCATATCGGGCTTGATTCTGCTGATTGAACGGCCCATCAAGGTGGGGGACAGGATCACCATCGGAAATACCGAAGGCGATGTAATGGAAATCAACATGCGGTCGACAACCGTTCGGTCCTTAAACAACATTTCGATTATTGTGCCGAATTCTGAATTTGTATCTTCACAGGTCGTCAACTGGTCGCACCGGGACCTGAAAATTCGGCTGGATATCGATGTCGGGGTCTCCTACGGGTCAAACCTTGAAAAGGTTCTGAAATGTCTGCGGGATGTGGCCGAAGAAAGTGAAGATGTTTTGCCAAAACCCCGTCCCGACTTGCTGCTTCTCGGTTTTGGGGATTCGTCCTGGAACATGCGGCTGCGGGTATGGATCGCCAATCCCAAACGTCACCCCCTGACACGGTCCGGCATCAACTGCGCCATCGTACGGAAATTTCGGGAAAATGATATTGAAATCCCCTTTCCCCAGCGCGACCTGCATGTGCGTTCGCCGCTGCCGCTGCCGCTGCCGCTGGCTGCGCAGGAGAAAAACTGATTTGCGGACGGCTCTCCATCAGGTGCGGGTGGTGGTATCAGCGCGGATGGTTCTGATTTAAAATTTGCTTTCGGCCTGAATTCCTGTCCATAAAAGGATAATAAAACGATGGCGTCCATTGATGTGCTATGTGTCGGGCAGGCGTCTTACGACCTTGTGTTTTCGGTCTCCCGCCATCCCGGTCCGGACGAAAAAAGCGCTGCCTCCCTGTTTGCCGGCTGCGGGGGCGGACCGGCCGCCAATGCAGCCGTAACCGCTGCCCGCCTCGGGCGCAGGGCCGCTTTTGCCGGGTATCTGGGCAATGACGTTTACGGCCGGATTCATCAGGAGGAGCTGGCGCGTGACAATGTACGGACGGATTTTGTATATCGGGGAAGCGTGCAGACACCGCTGTCGGCAATTCTGGTGAAGCCCGATGGAAAGCGTACCGTCGTCAACTATAAAGATCCGGCGATTCCGCCGCCGGCCGACCCGGCCGCCTTTCTGTTTGATTGCCGTCCCAAAGTTATCCTGTTTGACGGTCATGAACCGCACCTCGCTCCGATTTTTATGGCGCATGCCAAAAAGGGGGGCATACCGACCGTCCTGGATGCAGGTTCCGTTCATGCCGGGACCCGGGAACTTGTCGGTGCGGTCGACTATCTCGTTGCTTCGGAAAAATTTTCAAGAGACTTTACCGGGGAAAAAGAGGTTGTTCGGGCGGCTCAAAAATTGCACCATTATGCCCCTGCGGTGGTTGTCACCCGGGGCGAGGCAGGGCTTGTCTGGCAGACGGCCGAAGGCGCCGGGCAACTGGAAGCTTTTGCAGTTGAGGCAATCGATACCACCGGCGCCGGTGATGCATTTCACGGCGCTTTTTGCGCGGGTCTTTCAGAAAAAATGGATTGGCTGGATCTGCTGCGTTATAGCAGCGCGGCCGCTGCGCTGGCCTGCACCGGCTATGGCGCCCGTCCGGCGATACCCGATGCGGACGCAGTGGATCGATTTCTAAAAACGGTCAACAAATAGAGTAAGGCAAAATTAAGGAGCCAATGATGATAGAGATTTCGATTCCCGGGCGCGGAAAACTGCAGTGCCGATATCTTGTTCTTGATTACAACGGAACCCTGGCGGTTGACGGCCGCCTGATTGAGGGCGTCAGGGAAACCCTGCAGCAATTGTCGGACAAGCTTGAAATCCATGTTTTAACGGCGGATACATTTGGAAAAGCGCGCTCGGGTCTGACCGGAATTAGTTGTAAACTTTCCATCCTGCCGATTGACCGTCAGGATATCGGCAAGCGCGAATATGTAATTGATCTGGGTGCCGAGTTCTGCGTATGTATTGGAAACGGACGGAATGACCGCCTGATGCTCAAGGAAGCGTCCCACGGCATTGCGGTTATTCAGGAGGAAGGGGCGGCAGCGGAAACATTGCTGGCAGCCGATGTGGTGTGCAGCGGGATTATTTCTGCGCTGGATCTTCTCAGCAATCCCCTGCGCCTGGTAGCCACCTTGAGGATATAGAAGAACCAAAACGCTGAACCGCTAAGGCGCGAAGAGCGCAAAGGGGCAATGTTTTTTTGAACCATGAATCCTTGCCACATTTTCCCTGTCTGATTGGGGAAAAGTTGTATCTGTAAAATACAGTTGAGGGGATAGGAATGAATTTCGACTTTGACGCTTTAGTGGAACGGCACGGAACTGCCAGCCTGAAATGGGATAAATATCGCGGAACAGACATCATCCCCATGTGGCTGGCTGATATGGACTTTCATTCCCCTCCGGCCGTCGTCGAGGCCCTGCAGCAGCGGGTGGCCCATGGCGTTTTCGGATATGCGACCGCTCCGGAGGAACTCGTCGAGGTCGTCTGCACCCGACTTTTCAGGCAGTACCAATGGGAAATCAGTCCGGAATGGCTGGTATGGCTGCCGGGACTGGTGACCGGTCTCAATCTGGCCTGCCGCTCGATCGGTCATGATGGCGACGAGGTGTTGACGGCGGTACCGGTGTACCCGCCGTTCCTGTCCGCCCCCGGATATTCCCGGCGGAACCTCGTTACGGTTCCGCTGATTCAAACAGACGGCTGCTGGAAATTCGATTTTGAGCGGTTTAAACAGGCCATTACACCCCGGACAAAGCTTTTTCTGCTCTGTAATCCGCACAACCCGGTGGGACGGTTGTTTACCGTTGCAGAACTGGAAACCCTGGCAGAGATCTGTGAAAAACATCGTCTGGTTGTCTGTTCGGATGAGATCCACTGCGAACTGATTCTGGACGGGCATCGACGGCATGTGCCCACTGCTATGGTAGGTTCCGGTCCGGCCGATCGGACGATCACGCTGATGGCCCCCAGCAAGACGTTCAATCTGCCGGGCTTGGGGTTGTCGTTCGCGGTTATTCCCAATAAATGCCTCCGCCAAAGCTTCCAGCAGTCCATGGCCGGTATTGTTCCCCATGTCAACGCCCTGGGCTATGCTGCCGGAACTGCGGCCTATCGTGACTGCCGGGACTGGCACACAGCGCTTTTGGATTATTTAAGGGAAAACCGAGACATGGTCGAAGATAGCGTCCGCAGGATGCCGGGACTGACCATGACCCATGTGGAAGCGACCTACCTTGCCTGGCTGGACGTCCGGGAGACCGGTCTAAAGAATCCGGTGGCTTTTTTTGAAACCGCCGGGGTCGGGCTTTTTGACGGAAAACCTTTCGGCAGTCCTGGTTTTCTAAGGCTGAATTTCGCCTGCCCCCGGTCAATACTGGTCGAGGCGCTCTTAAAAATAGAGCGGGCAGCGATAGCTCACGCCGGCCAGCATCGTTAACGACCGGTTGCATTCGACCGGTGGAGTGTTATAAGGTAATGAAGCACCCCGCAGCCCCGATAAACCGGGATCTTCGACCAGCTGCGGGGTATCAAAGCGGAATTGCGCCGTAGCTTTAACCCGCCTTCTCTCAGTTGAGCTTCGGCGCGGTTCACCTCGCCTTTCATCCTGCTGCAAGCAGCAGGGTATTCAGGCGAAGGTGAATAAATAATACTGGGTATGCAGTTAACTCAACCGCCCACTATATGTAGAGGGTTACCTCCAATAATCATTTGGCGCGAC
>JARGFK010000182.1 GCA_029211065.1 Desulfobacterales bacterium | reverse complement strand
TAGCTATTGCCGCGCCGCCCTGCTTGTCGTAGGTGTTTAGTATCAGGAGATTCACGGTTTTGTGGCCTCGATATATAAAGAATCCGGCTTTCTTGCCCTGCCGTTAAAAAGATCAAGGGAGTATTTTTCATAGTCAGGAATCCGGCTTTCGTTAGCGGCACAAATTTTCACATCAACGAAACCTGCTTGTTCCAATAAACGTTTGAGAGAAAATCGGTCGTACATCCATTGATGGACTTCGCCGCTACCCCTGAAGATCCCCATACGAAAATTTTTAAAAGCCGTTTTACCTGCAATCAAATAAACCAGCCAGCCGGCCAATTTCTCCCGCGATAGTTTGACTAATTTCCTCCGGTAAATTTTACGCGGCAAAGTATTGAGTCGGCGGCCATGGGGCGAAATCTGTTCCGGCTCCCAAAACTTCTCCGCTTCGGCACCAATTCTGGAACATACGAAGGGCCGATTTTTCTCATCAAGATCCGCCAGGAAAGCCGCCATTTCCCCACCGGAAAAATTTCTGACGGTTTGGTCATACATCTCCAGCATGATCCAGTCATAATCAGGTTCTCTTGAGTTATCCCCGGAAGCGACGGCATTCAATACCCGAAGATATTCCCTGGCAATGCCTTCCAGGTCCGGCAGGACCAATCTGATCACACCACCTCGCTTCAAAACCCGAAAACATTCAGCAATCAGATCATAAGCCCCGGTCTTGTCAAGATGTTCCAATACATGCGAGCTGTAGCAGACAGACGCGGATTCCGAAGCAAACGGCAAACCGTTATTAATATCGATTGACAATACATTGGAGTCGGCAGGCGATACATCCAGGTTTATCCAGTCCGGGTGGTAACTTGTCCCACAGCCGATGTTTAGCATCTTGCAAATAGGCATTTCAATCAAATCTTCACTGCTATGCGGCCAGTGTAATCAATTCTGTTAAGCAAAATTTTGACATTATTATTTTCGAGATATTCGTCAACGGCTTTTCTAGCACCTTGCCAGTGCCCATAATCATCGATAATCAGCACCCCGCCCCTTGTAAGACGTGGGAATAATTGTTCCATTTCATGTTTTGTGGATTCGTACCAGTCTGTATCCAGGCGCAACAACGCAATTTTCTCTGGCGCCAAATGAGGAATAGTCTGTTCAACCATACCTTTTATAAGTTTGATCCTTTCGGATGGATAACCTGTGCTGTCTAATGCCTTCGCTACAACATCTAAATTTGCACGACACCAGACGGATTCGTCTCTATCCATATCCGAGGTTTCCAATAAGCACTTGGCCGTCATGCCTGATATATCCACATCATTTTCGGTAGGCGGAGGCATTCCCTCGAAGGTGTCGAATAAATACAAACTTCTATTTGGATCACCAGTCTGCAATAGGGTTTCGGCAACAGCCATCATGCTTCCTCCTTTCCAAACACCGCATTCAACTATATCTCCCGCTATGTTTTTATCCTGAACGTATTTCACAGCCTCACACAGAGAAAAAATACGATCTGGAGAAGTCATTGTATATGATCGGACTTTTTTATAGGTGTCCACAAAAGCAGCAGGTATATCCGGAGAAAAAGATTCGGTTCTAGTTCTCTTAATCTCAAGGCCAAAGGCTCGGGCGATTTTTTTTAGTATAAATAATGGATTCATTTGATGCCCACCCTTGTTTATGGGTTTTGATAAAAACATAGCGATGAGAAGATTTTGTCTGATAACAGAAGATAAAACTTTTGTTACTCATAGATTGTAGGATGACCAAATCTATATAAACTTATTTTAAGGTTTAGCTGTTCGCTTTTCACTGCGTTAAACAGCATCTAAACTTTACGGAGGAGACGGCGTCTAATTGCCGAAAAAATTCTGTAAAGGAAGGGCGGTTTCAGTGTCCTGAAAAATTCTTTTGTTCTTGTATGTGCCAATGCACTTTCGGCAATATTTTCCTCGAAATATTTTATTGGTTTACTTGCCAAAGTAGTGTCAAAATCACAGCTTTGTTTGCAATGCACACCTGTATCATCGTTTCCGATATTGTTTACCATGGAAAAAGACGGATGCAAACACAGGCCATCCATTTGGAAAACAGTGGCATACCAGAACACCGCCCAGGTATTAATTAATCCTTTTTCATTTCGCTCAACCTGCGCCCAGAAGTTATTCACGCCATCCAGGTTGAAGCGGTTGATTTTTTGTTTTGTAAATTCGCCGAGAAGTTTTTGAGGATTTTTTCTGTAATGTTTCCAGGCCCTATCCCAGGTCGCCCATCCCCAGCAGGAGGCAGTCCGAAGGAAAAAAGTTTCCGGCAAATCTGATGTATCGACGGGGAACATGTAACCGGATATATGCATGACACTCTCTTCGTGCTGATAAACATCCAGGGCATCGTTCATGAAAGTCAGGAAATAAGGTGATGTGACCAGATCGTCCTCAAGAACAATCACCCTGCCGTACTTATTGACAACTTCAGATACCCCCCTAATAACGGAAGCGGCAAGGCCCAGATTTTTTGGACTTTCCGTGATGGTGATTTTCTTGAACCCGTCAACGCTCTTCAGGTAGTTTCTAACTTCCGCTACCGCTACTTGGGTTTCCTCGGTATTTCTCGGGCCGTCAGAGTAAATAAACAACTCACTATCATGGGCCAGTTCGTTTTTTTGCAAGGCCTCAACCGTCTGCTTGGTATGCCAGGGGCGGTTGTAGACAAATAAGATGATTGGCGCCGGATTCATAGTTTGTTTTTTGTCAACTGTCTTTAGCAACACTGATTTATCTGAAAAATATTTTCATGGTTATTGGGATAAACTTCAAATTTTCACTATATACCAGCTTTTTCTGCTTATATTTTTTCTTCTTATCTTCTCTAGTGGAGAAGATAAAAGAAAAAATATATACAGCTAGCTTAATAAAAGACGTCGAAGATATATAGGATAATAAGAATGTGATAACAAGTTTCCTTTGTGTATTAAAATTGAGGAAACCAGCTTTTTTTAGTTCATCAATAGCTTCAAACAGTTCTTTTTTATTCCCTCTTGTTTTTTTTGAGGCTAAGAGGCTGTTAATTGCATTGTAGGTATTTTTTAAAGCGAAAAAGTTAAATAAGGTTGAAGAAGATATTTCTCTTATTTTTTTGGCTAATATTCCGTTTGTTTCCAGATAATCTGATAACAATCTCAGTGATATAACTATGTCATTTTTACCCCACCGTTCCCAGTTACATTGGTTCAGAACTGTATGGTGGACTATATTCTTGTCCCAGTAATAACCTCCGTATCTGAATAACAGGTCACCGACAAAGATCATCGGGAAATAGGCATTTCTTTTATATTGATCCCAGAATTTATAATCTATATGATCTGCTCGAAGTATGAGCCCTGACAAAACAAAACCGTTATGCATATACCGTCCTGCATTTATGGCTGAGGGATGGATAACTTTGCTTTTGTTGAATGGATTACAGACAACACAATGTAAATCTCCGTTTTCAGTATATGAATACCTCGGTGTCCAGATGACGGGAGGGGGAAGGGGGGCCTCTAGTTGTTGATTTATGAAATCTACTATTTCATCTAAAATGTCCGGTTGAAGATAATCGTCATCCGTTATAATAAGTTGATAAATGCTCTTTTGGGCAGTGTCGCTTAGCATCAGTTTGATGTTTTGATTCATCCCCAGGTTTTGCTCGCGAGAGACTGAATCGAAATAACTTAATTTTTTGTATGGTTTTAAAACATCTCCAGTGCCATCTGATGAAGCATCATCAGCAACGTAAATATTTACCTTTTCAAATAAAGAAAATTTCTCAATCTGTTCGACAATAGAATCAATGCAACGCTTTAGGGTTATCGGGCGTTTGTAGGTAGGAATACAGATTGTCAGTAACGATTTCATATTTATATTCTCTGTTTTACATTGGAACTGCGTAAAAGCTATTGGGTTGCAGCCAGATCGTTAACTTTTTTGAACCATTCATTTTTATTGATTAACTCCTGATAAGAACCGTGGGATATTATTTTTCCATTATCAATAAGATAGAGCCGATCACAGTTTTTAACCGTACTTAAACGGTGTGCGATTATTATTAGGGTTTTATTGTGAGAAATAGTTTCGATGGCTTTCGAGATAGCAGCCTCTGTTTCATTGTCCAGTGCGCTGGTTGCCTCATCCAAAACAAGTATTTTCGGGTTCCGATACAGAGCCCTCGCGATGCCTATGCGCTGTCTCTGTCCGCCGGACAAACGGACTCCGCGTTCCCCGACAACAGTTAAGACACCCTTCGGTAGTTCCTCGATCAGCTCTTGGAGCTGAGCAGATATAATTGCATTGTTGAGTGCTTCATGGTCAATATCCTCTTCATGAACTCCAAAGGTGATATTCTGCTGAATTGTATCGTTAAGTAAGAAGATATTTTGTGGGATGTACCCAAGCATCCCATGCCATTTGGAAATTTCTCGGAATACATTTATGCCATCAAGTAATATTTCTCCGCTTTCGTAATGAAGCAGACCCAAAATGACATCGGCCAAGGTAGTTTTGCCGGATCCCGATTTACCAACGATGCCAATAGACTCTCCGGGAGATATTGTCAGGTTAATATCTTTCAGAGCAGGTAGCTCTGATCCCGGATAGCGATAATGCAATCCTTTTAATTCTAAAGAATGCTGGTAAGCAAGAGCTGTTTCTTGGGTGTCTCTGACAGTTTGAGTTGTTTTGTGATCAGCTTCCTTCAACTCATCGTATAAAATATCTAATGAGAATTTCTGGGCACTAATCGAAGAGATGGAGGATAAGATTGCATTAAAGGAAGGATAAAGCCGCATGAATGCGACCCCGAAAACTCCAAGAAGCGGTAGTATTTCGGCAATATCCCGGTCACTCAGGTATGCGAAAAATATGTAACCGGTAACCATCGTGACAATAAGGGTTTCGATCATTATTTTGGGAGCAATCTGCCAGACGGCAACATGTGTCATGTTTTTTTTATATTTATCGGTAAAACTTTTAAAAAGACGCATAAAAAATGATTCCGCCTCAAGTACCTTTACTTCTTTCACCCCGCTAAGCCCTTCATGTATGACCTGGTAGAAACCAACGGTGGCCTCCTGGCCTTTTTTCCCTAATCGCACAAGATGTTTCTTTGTTAATTGCGTATAAATAAGG
>JARGFK010000181.1 GCA_029211065.1 Desulfobacterales bacterium | reverse complement strand
GAAAAGCTCCACGTCGGTCACGTTGGCCGCGCCGTCGCCGTCCTCGTCCTTCACGTGGTCGAGGATGACGGCAAGCGCCTTGGGCTTCTTCCGCTTGCCGTTGCCCTCATCGTATTCCGGGAACAGGGTCATCTGCCCGGCGATGGGGGAGCCATCGTAGCTGGTAGTGATGAGCTTCTTCAGGCCGAGCTTGTTAAAGTTGGCGGCGAAGTACTTGAAGAAGTTGCTCTCGAAGGGGTCGTCGCAGTTGCAATAGACGATCTTGCCGCAGAAGGTGTCGGGGTCGAACTCGAGGTAGGCTTCGACTTCCGTCTGGATGTCAACGTACTGGGTGTAGAACTCGTCCTGCTTGGCCGCCTTCGCGGCGGCGAGCCCTTGATTCAGAGAGATTCTCGTCATCCTTCGCAATCTCCTTCGCGTTGTATCCTTTTGTTTTCTCGGGCTAACAAGTGATTCTAAAGACCTGTATAACTCCACTCCTGTAAAGATATACAGAAAAAGCCTCATCTACGGTGTTTTAAGATATCCATTCTCATACTAAAATAGAGCATACACTCCTTGCCAGGAATTACAATAGTCTGATTTGATTTAAAATTTGGAGAATGATTTCGATATTGTCCACGCCAAGATTTCTGGGAATATGGTCAGTGCATTTATGCAGCCATATAAACCCCTTTATCCGCTCTTTTAATCTTTCCTGCTTTAAATGCCCTAAAGACTATATTTGAAATCTTTTTATCATTAAACCCAGTCTTCTTTTTTAACGTGGTAACAGCAACCCCCTTTTTTGATCTTTTGATGATATTGAGTACTTTGTCAGTTTCAGTCAAACCTTTGACTTTCTTTTTTACAAATGCTTTTTTTGGATTTTTAGCCGGTTGTGATTTTTCAAGTTTGTTAATTTCCTTCATAAGGCTTTCCGTTTTTTTTGATAGCGCTTTGAGTTCCCTGGAGACTGCTTGCAGATTTTGTCTGATACTTTTCATCGGTTCAATCCTCCTTGTTTTTATTTGCTTCTATCAATTAATGGGGGTGAACATTCCTTGCCAGTCCCAACAATAGTGCGTTGGAGTGAAATTTATTAGGATTATCTCTGATATTGCTCAAAATTTCAATAGATGCACTATTGCCACAATCCGAGTTCAGGCCAAATGAGATATCAATGCAGATTGAGAACGATATTGCCCTCTAACTTAAAACCAGGGGAACCACAAAGATTTTGATATTTTACTCTCCTTTATCTTTTTTCGAGCCGGGCCACCGCTTCGATGTGGAAGGTATGCGGGAACATGTCCATAGGCTGGACTTCCCTTACAGTATAGACGTCTTTCAACATCTCCAAATCCCTTGCAAGGGTGGCGGGATTGCAGGACACGTACACCATCCGATCCGGCGCCATGTCGATAATCTGTTTGACCACGTCCGGATGTATCCCGGTGCGGGGGGGGTCGATGATCATTACATCCGGTCGGGTACCTATCCGGCTGAGACTGTCCCTGATATCCCCGGCAATAAACCGGCAATTGGAAATCTTATTGAGACGACAGTTGCTGCCGGCGTCCTTCACAGCGCTTTCGACGATTTCAAGGCCGACTACCTCCTTGGCAGCGCTTGAAAGAAAAATTGCGATGGTGCCGGTGCCGCTGAATAAATCAAAAACGGTTTCATGGCCGCCAAGCCCGGCATACGCCTTAACAATTTCATAAAGCTTTTCCGCCCCGCGGGTGTTGGTCTGGAAAAAAGAGTTAGCGGAAATTTCGAACTCAAAAGCACCTATTTTATCCCGGATAGCAGTTGAACCGGCCAGCTTAATTTCATACTCGCCCACGGCAATCCCTGCTTTGCGGGCGGTAATATTGTTCACCACCGAAACGATTTCCGGAAACAAAGCCGTCAGGCGCTCAGCCAGCGGTTGAACCTGGCTGCGATCTTCTGTGGCGGTAATGATATTGACCATCCATTGATTTTCACTGACGGAATGCCGCAACATCACAAAACGCCAATACCCCTCATGGCTGCGAAGTCCGTAAACCGGGGCTACCGATGCTTTGATGTAATTCCGGACCTCATCCAGGATCCGGTTGCCCAGTTCCGGTTGCAGCAGGCAGGCGGCGGTATCCATAACCTTATGGAAGGTTCCGGGAACATGCAGGCCGATGGCAAAACTATTGTCAATATCAGGCTGACCCAATTCATCCGGCAGCAACCACCTTCTATCAGCACAGGAAAACTCCATTTTGTTGCGGTACTCATACTGCCGGGGAGAGGCTGCGGCAGGATGAACCCTGACCCCTTCAATCTTTGCTATCCGCTCAAGGGCATCCACAACATGCTGGCGCTTGTATATCAACTGCTGATCATAGCTGAGAAACTGCCATTTGCACCCGCCGCAATACCCGCTGTAAGGGCACGGCGCCGTCACCCGAAATGGAGAAGGTTTCAGCAGATGGACGATGCGTGCTTCCGCATAGTTTTTTTTCTTTTTAACGATACGGACGGTGGCCACATCCAGCGGCACCGCCTGATCGACAAAAACTGCAAATCCGTCAATTTTGGCAAGACCTTTTCCGCCGAAAATCATATCCGACACTTTAAGGTCCAGCAGCTCACCTTTTTTCACCGCCACTAGCATACACTCCTGTTCATCTTCTCACCTGACAACAGACAAGATTGGCTAACCTGTTAAAATTATATCCTGAATTTTAATTGCCATTCTATTTTTAAAAAATAGACAATGTGATGTATTATCACAAAATTAAATTGAAATATAAAGGTAAATTATTATTACTGTTGACAAAAAACGAAATATTTATCAAATAGGGGGCGGATATATAAAAATAAGGGGGTTTTTACATGAGTGAAATCAATCTGGATGACGCAAAAATCAAATTTGAAGGTGAGTGGTTTTCCGCTGAAGACCTCGCAAACAAAATACAGGAGAAGATGCAGTCCGGCGAGTTGAAATTTGCGGGTCTGGCAGCCGCCTTGGAAGAACTCAATAAGGCGATGGAAAATACGCACACGCTGGATGTCAAAATCGTTATCACAAAAGATCAATATAAAAAGCTGCAGGTTCTCGGCGGAAATGATGACCGCGGTGCTGTACGCAAAGCAATTATGAAAGCCATCGGATCCGGCGCCCCAATCGCCCAGAAGGATGCCAAAACAACAGAATCTGTTAATAAGAAACAGACCATTATCAAGTGCCCCGGCTGCAAATCACCGATCAAGATTGAAACCGATGAGCGGCCGACGGTGGTGGAGTGCCCCAACTGCGGTATCAGCGGACGGATGACCCAGGAAAACAAATGGGCCAAACTGGATGCCTAATACCGACTGTCGGGAAGATACCGGCATGCACCTGAAAAAAATTACCATTGATGCTCAAAAATTTCCCACCCGGGAGCAATATCCCTTCAATCTTGATATTTTTAATCACACCCAAAGCATATCCCTGGATTCACCCGTCAGTTTTTTTGTAGGAGAAAACGGTTCCGGAAAGTCCACCCTGCTGAAAGCCATTGCCCGCAAATGCGGCATTTATATCTGGAGTGGCATGCAAACGCGGCGGTTTCAAAAAAGTCCATATGAGGACCAACTCCATCATGCCATCAGCGTTGAATGGGAAAAGGATGAAGTTCCCGGTTCTTTTTTCGCTTCACAAATATTTCAAAATTTTTCCCGTGCCTTGGATACATGGGCCCAGGCAGACCCTGAAATTATCAACTATTTTGGGGGAAAATCACTGATGGCCCAATCCCACGGCGAATCGCTGATGTCTTTTTTCAAATCCCGCTTCAGTATTAAAGGCCTCTATCTGCTGGACGAACCGGAAACGGCCCTCTCGCCCAAAAGCCTGCTGGAATTGCTTCAATTGCTGATCCAGGTGTGTCAATCCGGTCATGCCCAGTTTATTATCGCCACCCATTCCCCCATTCTGATGGCATGTCCGGAGACCTCGATTTTCAGCTTCGATCAAACTCCCCTTGGGATCATCGAATATGAAAAGACGGAACATTACCGGATATATAAGGATTTCATGCAGGACCGGAATCGGTATATCAACGCTGTTGTTGCCGGGACAACCGACTGATACCGCCGCCGGATGAACTTTTTGGAGGATGTCATTGCCTTTTTCAAGAAATTGGGTATTATTTTTATAATTGATTTTATCCTAAATTCTTTTTATACAGCAGCATAAAAGTTTCTCATGAATTTTCATGCAAGATCATGTTCGGTATCAGCCCTGAAAAAGGTGAACTGATGACGCAACTTTCCAGCCTTGTTTCCGATGCAAATCCGCAGGATGTTTTAGAAGAGGTCAAGTACATATGTTCACTGATAACCCCCGCCGGAGCGGATCCTGTTTTTGACCGGTTCTATTGGGACGTTGTAAAAATATTCAATGGACAGTATCCCGGCTTTCGCGCCAGCAACACCAAATACCATGACCTGGAACACACCCTTCTGGTCGTCCTGGCGGCAACCCGGCTCCTGCACGGCAGTTTTCTGAAAGGGCAATCGTACAGTTCAGAAAATCTTTTCCTGGGTTTTGCAGCCGCTCTTTTTCATGACGTTGGCCTCATCCAGTCGGAATCCGAACAGAATGGATCCGGCGCTGTTTTTACCCTCGGCCATGAAGAACGCAGCATAGCCGCCATGGCCGGCTATCTGGCCCAGATAAATTTTTCCCCGCAAACCATCGAGGATTGTGCGGCCTTGATACAATGCACAATTTTAAGCGTACAGCCTAAAGACATCCCCTTTCGCAACAAAGAAATTGAAATGCTCGGTAAAATTGTGGGGTCGGCTGATCTGTTGGGTCAGATGGCGGATCGATGCTATCTGGAAAAACTGCTGCTGCTTTATAAAGAGTTTGAGGAGGCAAAACTGCCGGGATTTGACTCTGAGCTGGATCTTCTACAAAAAACAGAAACCTTCTATGAATCCGTCGCCCAGAAGAGATTGACAAACGATTTCAGCGGCGTCGCCGCAGCTATGCGACTGCACTTCAAAGATCGCTGGAATGAAGACCGCGACCTGTATTCAGAGTCTATCGAGAATAATATCGATTATTTGAGAGGCCTTACCTTAAGGTGTCGCGACAATTACACCTGTTATCTTAAAAATCTCAGGCGGGGGGGAATTGTCCGCGCGAACTATTCAGCTCTCATCGACTGAAGCATTACTAATGGGTGCGAAATTATTTAGACATGGCCGCGTAAGCGGTGACCGGGGCGGCCGCGTTTCGGAGCGGGAAA
>JARGFK010000180.1 GCA_029211065.1 Desulfobacterales bacterium | reverse complement strand
TTAAAAGACAATTCCCTAAGCAGTTTTTTCTGGTTAGTTATAATAAACTGAATAAAGAACCATTTGATACGACAAAAAAAATTTTTGATTTTTGTAAGTTAGGGTTATGCAAACAGGTGGAACGATTCCTTGTTGGAACTAAAACAAGGCATGATGCTGACCCTTATTCAGTCTATCGCGCCAATGCGCGCGATGACAGCTGGCGAGGTATATTGCCTGATGAAATTGTTAAACAAATTATAACAGAGATTAAAAATACTCCCTTGGACATTTTTGTTCAGGATGGGACGATTGCCTAAAGTTTCTATTATACTAACATCATTTAATCATGATAAATACCTAAATGAAGCGATTGATAGCGTTCTTGGTCAGACCTTTACTGATTTTGAACTGATCATCTGGGATGATGCTTCTTCGGATAACTCTTGGCATTTGATCAGGCAATATTCCGATCCGCGAATCAAAGCGTTCCATAATGATGAACAGAAAAGAGGTGCATGGGGGATCAACAAGGCCATATCTGAGGTGGCGGCGGGTGAGTACATCGCTATTCATCACTCTGATGATATTTGGGAAAGAGAGAAGTTAGAGAAACAGGTTAAATTTATTGATGACTATTCGGATGTTGGCGCTGTATTCACCCGAGTACAGGTTATTAACGAGAAAGGAGATCCTTTTAAAGAAGACGACCATGTTTATTCACAAATATTCGATCAGCCCAATAGAACGAGGTTTGAATGGCTGCGGCATTTCTTCTATTTTGGGAACTGCCTTTGCCACCCCAGTGTCATGGTACGGAAATCCTGCTATAAATCGGTGGGTCTATACGATCGGAGGTTTGCTCAGATCTGTGATCTGGAAATGTGGGTGCGTTTGTGCATGAAGTACGATATATATGTGCTTGAGATGCCGCTAACCCGTTTCCGTGTGCGCGCAAATGAAATGAATCAAAGTGGCAATAAACCTGAAACCCATATTCGCAGCTATATGGAATTTCAGCAAGTGCTTAAGAATTACCTGAAAATATCATCAGTTGATGAATTGCGGTCGATTTTCCCTGATATAAAAGAAATAATGGCCCCTTCTAATAACCATATTCCATTTCTTGTTGCTATATATGCAGCAGAGCAAGGGGGTTATTTACATCGACCCTTTGCCATTAATACGCTATATGAATTATTTCAGGACTCCGACGCGGGAAATATATTGGAAAATAATTATCATTTTTCTTTTCCCGATCTAATTAAATTAACGGGCACGAAAGATTGCTCTCGTTTTAATGAAATTGCATCTCTAAAGGAAGAAATTACTCGCATAAAATCCACTTATTCATGGCGGATGACAAAGCCCTTTCGGTTTTTTAGTAACATTAGGCGACATTTTCAGAAGTGAGTATCACACCATATGAATAAATCACCTTTGGTTTCAATATGCATTCCTGTTTATAACGGGGAAAGCTTCCTGGAAGAGTGCTTAGAAAGTATTCTCAAGCAAAGTTTTCGAAATTTTGAAGTCATCGTAGTTGATGACCAATCCTCGGATGCAAGTTTTGAAATTGCACAACGGTTTCGTGATCGGGGTGATCGGATCCATGTTGTTCGGAATGAGGTAAACTTGGGCCTCGTAGAAAATTGGAATCGTTGCCTTGAACTGTCTCGCGGTGAATGGATCAAGTACGTTTTCCAAGATGATATGATTGATCCCGACTGTCTGGAAAAGATGATAAAAGCGGCAGAATTTTCAAATGGAATGATTGTCAGCAGACGAAGAATAGTATTCAATACCGTCAGCCAGGAAGTCAAGAAGATATATGACGATTTTTCCGGTAATAAGTCTATCGATGCGATTTTTCCGGGGAGAACGCATATTGCTCCGAACGATTTGTGTTATGCTGTTTTTAACAAACCCGGATGCAATTTCATTGGAGAGCCAACGGCGGTAATGATTCATCGGGATGTATTTAGAAAATTTGGACGGTTTAATCCAAAATTTATTCAGCTGTGCGATCTTGAATTGCTTTTACGCATCGGATGTAATTTGGGTTTTCATTATGTTCCTGAGACATTGGCAACATTCAGGGTCCATCCGGAATCGACGTCCATGACCAATAGAAATGAGCAAAAATTCAGAATGGAGATATGTGATTTGCTGCAGCTCTATCTCGAATTCGTTTACAATGAACATTTTAAAAAAATGCGGGATATCGCGGAAAACAGACGCCCCAGGATTTATCTGGAGCGAATGCTTGCGCTCGAAGCTGTCCGCGCACGTTTGATAATGAAAAGAAATCTCGACGTGTCTGATAAAATGGATCCACGAGTTATGGATATTTTAAACAGCTGTCCGATGATTGAAAATCGTCTTCTCGCGTTGCTGTTGGCTATACTGGGGCCGCTAATTCTAAAAAGGCTGACCTCAATGTACCTGTTTAGATTTGTATTTGGGAAAATACCGTTTAAAATGAGAAGACAAACGGTTTAAGCTCTCTGGAACATATGCAAATCTGTTGTATTATACTCAATTATTTTGGCCATCAAGACACTGTTTCATGCGTCCGGTCGCTGGCAGGGCAGGATGAACTCAAACGTGTGGTCATCGTTGACAATTCCGCGGACAGTGGTGAAAGAGGCATGTTGAAAGCGGCTTTCGATACAGAGTCCCAGGTAGAGATATTGTTTCCGCAAAAGAATTTGGGGTTTTCGGGAGGGGTCAACTTTGCGATAGCTAACTTAAACAAAGAAAGTTTTGACGCATTTTTATTGCTTAACAATGACACCGTTGCTTTGCCGGACTCGATCCGGTGTTTGTCGAAAGGAATGGATGAAAACGGATTTGATATGGCCGCACCCGTTATATACTGTTTCCCCGAACGAAGCGAGTTGTGGGCCCGGGGATATTTCTATAACCGCTTTTCCGGCTTGATCACGCACCGCGATACCTCTTTCATACCGGGAACCCTGTTTTATCTCAGCGGATGCTGTATACTGGTTCATCGGCAAGTTTTTGAAAAAATCGGGATGCTCGATGCCTCTTTTTTTATGTACGGTGAGGATATCGAGTTCTGCTATAGAGCCTTTCAAAACGGACTCAGATACGGAATTGTCGATCAGTCCAGAATTTATCATAAGGGAAATGCTTCGTCTAAAAACAATTCGCTGTTCTATGAATATCACCTGAACCGGTGCCATTTATTATTGTGTGATAAAATGTTCAGCAATAAAAGGGGGCGAAAGCTGTCCCTGGTCATCAAAGTGATCATTTTGGCAATGCGTGCGCTGGCAAGAAGCATCCGCTATAAAAATTTGAATGCAATTTCAGGGTATAAACAGGCGATCTTTGAAACGGCAGGTTCCGGTATTGACTCTTTCAGGGAGAAGCGTTGAGCGATACGATCCCCCGATAATTGCCATTATTTTTTCGGCAATTTGATTTTCGACATTTCAAGCAGATGATTGGAAAAAAATCCAATGAGGCATTGCTGTGTAATCGGCGGAACTGGTTTTATCGGTTCCCACGTAGTAAATAAATTAAGTTTGAGACAAATGCAAGTAACGGTAATCGGCAGAAAACCGATTCCTACGCGGGCGCTTCCAAAAACCGTTCGCTATGCCGCCGGCAATTTCGGCGATAAACACTTTTTGCTGGACGCCCTTCGGGGTGTTGACGAAATTGTTCACCTGGGTTACCTCACGGTTCCAAAAACAAGCTATGATGATCCGGTTAAGGATATTCTCAATAATCTGCCTGCAATGGTGATCCTTCTCGAAACAGCTATTCTTGCAGGTGTGAAAAAGTTTGTTTTTGTCTCGACGGGCGGCGCCATATACGGGAAATGTCGGGAAATTCCAATAAAAGAAGACCATCCGACCCAACCGATATCTCCATATGGGATCAGCAAACTGACTACTGAAAAGTATGCCGAGATGTTCAGCCAGATAAAATCACTGCCGGTTATTTGCATCAGACCGGCCAACGCTTATGGCGAAGGGCAAAAACCCAATGAGGAGCAGGGCTTTATCATCAATGCCATCGCCGCCATTTTACGGCGGCAGAGTATAACTGTTTTTGGTAAAACCGGGACCGTCAGAGATTATATTCATGTCGATGATGTTGCAGAAGGTATCATTGCGGCATCGACGTCCGGCAAACTGAACTCATGCTATAATATCGGCAGCGGCGTTGGAAGAAATAACAATGATATCCTTGCCGCCCTCTACCCGTTTGCCAAATCCGTCGGACTTGAACCAAAAGTCAAAAGGTTGCCGCTTCGGCCATTTGATGTCCCGTTTAATGTACTTGACAGCACAAAACTGATCGAAGAAACCGGATGGAAATCACAGATTTCTTTTGAAGAAGGGATCCGGAGGACGTGGGACTGGTGTTATCAAAAGCATAAAAAGGGCGAATTATAACGGATTTGTCGAATGATAAGGACCATATTCACATGAAACGCATGTGGGTGCAATGTATTTTAAAAAAGCAGCATATGGAAAATAGAGGATGAAACTTCTTCTTGTCACCCGGGAGTATCCGCCATTTGTTAAGGGCGGTATGTGTAGGGTGGCTGAATATCTGGTCAGGGGTGCTCACCGCCATGGGATCGATTTAACCCTTATCGCGAACCATCCGGGATGGGGAAAATTTGTTGAGCGGACAAACACGATTACGATTTATCGTGTTCCATCCTTTGGTTCAACCTTCCTGACGCAGCTACCCTTCTTTGGCTATCATGCCTCTGTTCTGGTTCAAAAGCTGCAGCAGAATTTTGACGTAATCTATTCCAACTATACGCCTCTATTCGGTAAGTTCAAAAGGCCATTGGTTGCCGGTTTTGTCGCAACCCGCTATGGCGAGTACGTCGGCTGTAGAGAAACCGGAAAACCGGTACATGCTTTGCTCAACCGGCTTTACATCCCGCTGGACAGACGGCTTGTAAAAAAAGCGGACGGCATCATTGTCAATTCACGAGATCTGGTTCACGAAATCAACTGGCTCGGAGGTGAGACAAAACGGGTTTCATATGTTCCCATCGGAATCGATACAGATATTTTCAGACCTGTGAAACCCAGGGTGTTTACTTCAGAGGTTAAAAAAATTCTCTGTGTCGGCCGGCTCGATTCCAGAAAGGGGATTGATTCTTTATTGAAGGCGTTCAAAGCGCTGATAAGGGATGTTTCGGCAAGATTGATTATCGTCGGGGACGGACCCGAAAGGCAGAACCTTTTGAAATTGGCTGATGGGTTATCAATCCCCGTGGATTTTTTAGGAATGGTTCCCTATGCGGATCTGCCCCAAATATACAA
>JARGFK010000179.1 GCA_029211065.1 Desulfobacterales bacterium | reverse complement strand
CGCGAAGAAATTTTTCAAAACTGCCCCAAATGAACTTTGCCATTGATCGCTTTTGCCGTCTTATTGGCATCGACCATTCCCCAGATCCAGAGCGCGGGGGTGGTGATTAAACCGACATAAATAGAAATTAGAATCGCAGAAAAAGAATAAAGAATCATGAAACCAATGCCCTTAAGCAACTGGTCATTGTAAATTTGACCAAGACCCATCCAGAAAAACGATAAGACGGTTGCATGGGCGGGATTTTTGTAAAATTTCGGCGGCGTTCCAGGGGGGTCACCTCCATGACTTCCCGGAGGGGGAGCGGGAGGGGGCTGATGATTCTTGGCCGCAATGAGTATCCTGATTTGAGACTGCTTTTTATTGTGTTTTGAATTGAGCTCTTTTGATTTGGATTTAAGCGGGGCTGTTTTTCCCTGATGCTCTTCACGTGAAATTGCACCGGCTTCAAACAATCGATCTTCCTGCCGAATCGCTTTTTGGGTTTCAGTTAATTCTTCGACAATCGCTTCATCATCCTTTACCCAAATTTCAATTTTGTTATCAATTTCCTTCAGGATATCGGCAAGTTTCGGTTTCGCGGTATTTAAAAAAGAGGTGTATTCATCTTTTAGGGCTTCGTATCTTTCAGCGGCTATGTCTCCGCGCGTTTCATCCAGATTTGCCAATTTCTTTTCGGCATCTGCAATGGATTGGAATAATTTTCGATAGTTGTCGGCAAGGTCTTTTTCCCCTTTCAAAATAATTTCATCGCTTCTCACCGGACCTGTTGAACGATTGCTTTTTTGATTCAGCCAGTCTAAAATTGTATTAGGAATTGAGCTAATAAAATTCCTGACATCTTCAGCGTTTCTTGACATACATGCCTCCTTTCGGTTCTCGATTCCATCTCCAATGATCGGTTTTCTGGTTAGCGAACGTACTCAATATGGCCTGCCATAAACGGTGTTTCGCCTTATTATGCTTAATATGTCGTTCCAGTCAAGGAAAAATACCGCTTATAGATGGTTTAATGCATAATTTAGACAGGTTATATTGGTTATTATGAAAAAATCACATGAAAATGCGGCCATTCTCCTGGGGCGGCGAATTCGGTCGCTAAGAGAATCTAAAGGCTGGACGCAACAAGAGCTCGGAAACCAAGCGGATGTGAATTACAAATTCGTTGGTGAGATTGAGCGGGGTCAGCAGAACCCGTCTTTAAACGTTCTTGTAAAAATTGCTGCGGCCCTGGAAGTGGACCTGCCGGAAATGCTTCGATTCGAGCATGAAGCTACGGACCGAAAACAGATTGAATCTCAAATTGAAAAAATTCTAAAGACCATGCCCGATGCCGATCTGCGTCAGGTACTATTGGTGCTTCACACGCTCTATCCTGCACATCCGAAAGCTGCTTAAAATACACTACCCCAAGGCTTACTCTGGAAATGGTTTAAACCCCGACCGTTCTGGCTTGTTGACTGGTGGTTTGGCATGCTGAGCATGTTGAACATTTCTGCTGGATTGTTGGAGTGGTTTAGAGGTCTACCTTAACACTACAAATATTACCACTGTTACCGGCCAGGCTGAACCGGAATCAACCCGACCGGCAGAATCCTTAAAAATCTTTGATGGTGTCATCGACCGTTTTTATGTCGGCCCCGTAAACCTGTTTAAGATAGGCTAATCCGCCCTGGTAATCTTCCTCGGTAAAGGCATCGGTGCCGTCTGTGGGGACAATGATTTTGAATCCCCAGGAAAAAGCATCGGCGGCGGTGTGGCGAACGCACATGTTTGCATGAAGGCCGGTCATAATCAGGGTTTCGGTGCGGAGCTCTCTGAGCAGCAGATGCAGGTCGGTCTGGAAAAAGCCGCTGTATCTTCGTTTGGGAATGATGAAATCTTCCTTTTGAGGCTTTAATTCTTTGATGACCTCTGCCCCCTCGGTGCCTTTAATGGCATGCTCACCCCACAGTTTCAATTCATTATCAATACCGGGATAGTGACAATCGTTAGAATAGATGACCGGCACGCCTTTGGATCTGGCTGATTCAAGCAGCTTTTGGAGTGGCGGAATTATCCTCTGGGCGCGATCGCATTTCAGGCTTCCGGTGACAAAATCATTTAGCATGTCGATAACGACGACGGCTTTGGTGGACATTTTGGCATCTCCTTTGTTGGTTGAAAATTAATGGGAAACTATCAATTTCCGGAAAAATAGTCCAGAATAACTGAAATTTCATTTTGAGGCTGTTTGTTTAGGGCGCCGGCTTCGAGGATAGTTTTGAATCATCGGGGGATTTACCGTATTTAAATATGCCCGCATCAGACTTGGACCTATCGGATCATAATTCTTCCTCATCCTCTGGATAGGGAACAGCTTTCGCAGGCCCCCAGTCTCTCTTTGGCGCATTGTGTCCCAATCGAGTGTCCCCATCCTCCGTCGTGATGACTTTGCCACCTCTGTGAATGAACGCACGGACAACTGACTTCCTGGGATGATCTTCGTCCACCTTTGCCGCGCTCACTATTGCGGTAAAATTATAATCGTCCCCTTCCGGCTTCGAGCGCAACCGTGGCCCCAACCATCGATCTAAGATTTCCGTAGATACGTTGTGCCTTGATCCATGGTGCGGTATTTGAATGCGGTCTATGCCCGGGAGTGTCAAGCCGACATATGGTGCATAATCAGCTGCTTCCTGTAGGGCAGCGCGGCCAGCATCTCCAGTGAGCAGGATTCTCTCACCGCATAGGTTAGCATATTGGACAATGCTCATGTTGTTCTCCGCACTTGTGTCCTCCTCTGGGAACGTCTCTTGCGCCCATACGGCCCGAATAAATGTGATGACTTTTCCAACTACTCTGCCGGCCGCGTGCGCAAAAGACAGTTGCTCTGCTTTCGTCGGTTCGGGCGTCTTGTCGGATTCAACGATGAGATCAAGGTAGCGAATCTTTGATGGAGCCATGACCCTAAAATGACCGATGATAGATCCTTGAAAGGGTTCATAGATGGGAACCATATGCTCTTTCGCCAGCTCCTCCAGCGCCGCAAGGTTAGGATAAAGTTCCTTCAGTCGTTTGATCAGATTCTCAACTGAAGTGAATCTACTAAAACTATCAATGAGCAAGTCAGCATAGAGCCAGGGACGGAGCATCCAAAGCGCGGCCACCTCGTACTCCTCAAATAGTTTTCTAAGGCCCCCAGCATGATCTCCGTCCGGATGAGTCACCACGATTGCGTCTATATAAGCGGGGCTATCGTAATACTTGTTGATGTGCTCAATAATTTTGTCACCCGTATCCTGAAATCCCCCATCGGTGATATGAATGCGCGTCTTTCCATCAACCGAATAGCGAAGGGGTATTGCATCACCACTCTTCTTCGCCTCAACGCGCAGAAAATCAATCTCGAAAAAGTCGGCCATTTGTCACTCCTTTCTCCTGGCATATTGAATACGTTTAATTATGTATTGGGTTTGCTTACGATAGGAGAAACAGAAGAGTCCCAGCAGACCCATAATCATGAACTCAACTCCCCACCGCCCAATAAGTGGGAAACTGCTTACAAGACTTTCGTAGATCTTCAGAAAAATTAAGATCACAAAGAGCGAGCAAAAAGTTCTGTACATGTTATTGGTTTCAGAAAGCACCTCTATCGATTTGTCCTCCTTGGACGCCGAAACGAAGTCGGCATAAGGGGCAAAACGTACGATTCGGGTCCGCTTTAGGAGAGGCTCGACGACTAAAGAGCCAAGCCTGCTGATGATCAGGCCGATAAAGTAGTAAAGAAAGAGCCCGAGGATGACATCCTGCTGCACGAACTGGAAAGTCGTTAAGGCGTCGGCGAGAACAACGAACACGGTTCCAGGAAGCAGATAGTTGAAAATGTTGTATGACGACAGCTTGTCAACCAGATCTTTCACGTGATTACCTCTCACAGTTTTGGGTCATGTTAGTGGCCCAACTATGTAGGGCCAGTTTCAAGCATCCAACTATCTTAAATGCTTCCAACATTCCGTGCCAGAGTCCAAAGCCAAACCGATTGAAATTTCAGCGGAGAATGAGAATTCAAGCATTCAATATCACAGACGACCTGAAATCACAACATATTGAATTTTAAGGGATGGTTAGATGGTGCGGTTTAGTAGTGTTGTAATATAGATCATCTCGTAGTGTACCCTCATCAACAACCTGATCCTTGCCCTTTACGGCCATTTGAAATCATGTCGGTTTGCCTGAACCATTGGATGCTGGTTTATGAAGGTGCTGGTCAAATTTGGGAATGGGGAATACTTAATTTTTTTCAGCTACCAGGAAATTACCCAGCCTTCAACCGATAAACTCTTTCCATGAAATTGGTGGCTGATTTTGTCGAGGTTGTTCAAACCACCCAAATACGATTCGGCGTTAAAAAATCTCTTGGTTCAATTTAAAAAACGAGGCTGGAAATGTTCCAGCCCCGATTTTCCGTAGAGCAGGGGACAATAATTATATGTTCAAATTTCACAACCCCCCAGGCGCTATCCGCATAATCTAAGTTCTCGGCCAGTAAGTTTAAATTCGCCCGAGTCAGCAAAAACTGCCATTTTACAAACAATATGGGGCATCCCCTTTGTGAGCAATGACCACCAGGCATCAAAAATATCAAAATGTCCAGTTTTTGATGTGATAATTTCAACTGCATCTGCCCCGAATACAGACTTGCGTATCTTTTGTTCATCTTCTTCCGTCCATTTGTCGGGCGCACTACCAGCTGCATAAATAATAACTCCAGTTTTCAATGGCTACACCTCCTTTTCTTATTAGTCTCTCTCGAAGGTTGCCAAATAAAAAAACCCTTCGAGCTTTTATTTCCCGAAGGGTTGCACCCAGTTTTCTTTACCCTTTGATCAGGTGTCCGCAATTCTCTATGTCCACGAAGAAATACGGCTATTGATTAAGGCAGGTCTTCTGACTTTCGGATCATTCTACTTTCTGCACCTTCCCATTCAGTTAAATACCTGAAAAGTGGCATAACGCAGATTTCGTCCCCGATTACAGCGGCGGGACCGTTCCCGATTCACACGGGATTCCCTATTAAATCCTTTCGGATACCCTTAATTATTATATGCTATGAATAATATTTTTTGTCAATGTTATTGTCCTTACGAGTCTAAAAATTCAATATTTTCAATGTGAAGACTCATGCCAGATCCGTCTTAATCAAATTATCAGAAAAATAGTCAAGCAAAACCATGTCCCCTCACAGTGTAGCCCTGACTCCAATCAAGAATTTCAACTATTTGAAATCATAAATTACTTGACTCTGCTTTGATAACTCTTTATATTGCGATAAAGCTCGTTAGGGGGGCTG
>JARGFK010000178.1 GCA_029211065.1 Desulfobacterales bacterium | reverse complement strand
TTCATAACTAACTAATTTTACAGGTTTTATAAAATTCTAATTTTTTGCTTGACAAGGGAACTACAGGATGTCCCGGTTGTCCCGCAGATTAAAATCAAATTAGAGGTGAGGTCCCGGCTTCGGCGGGGCCCCTTGAGCTTCGAGCATCGTTAAGGGCTTGGCGGCGGCATCGCTTCGAGCCCCCAAAAAAGGATGGAATCAATTTGATATAAAAAAGGCAGTTAAGAAGTAAATCTCAACCGCCTCGTTATTAATAGTTATTTAATTGTTTAAGAACGTCCCGGTTGTCCCGATAGTTATTTAATTGTTTAAGAACGTCCCGGTTGTCCCGCAGATTAAAATCAAATTAGAGGTGAGGTCCCGGCTTCGGCGGGGCCCCTTGAGCTTCGAGCATCGTTAAGGGCTTGGCGGCGGCATCGCTTCGAGCCCCCAAAAAAGGATGGAATCAATTTGATATAAAAAAGGCAGTTAAGAAGTAAATCTCAACCGCCTCGTTATTAATAGTTATTTAATTGTTTAAGAACGTCCCGGTTGTCCTGGTATTAAGCTGCTGAAAAAGGGTTCGCTGTGATTTTGGCTCAAATCGCGACCGCCTCAGATGCTTTAGGATCGACGATCTCGAATCAGGGATGGGTCATACTACCCCTTGGAAAAGCCAATTTTCAATCCAAAACCAATTTTTCGACCAGCCTGTTAGGCTGACTTAGAGCTTAGCACATTGTCTAAATTTCTGGGACCACCGCCGGAAAGAAGCTGCTGATAGTGGATGATGAGCCGGATATTGTGGAAACGCTCAAAGACCTGCTGGACATGTGCCGCGTCGACACAGCGCCGGACTTTAGCACAGGCGAAAAACTTCTTCATCAAAATAAATATGATATTGCCGTCCTGGATATTATGGGGGTTAAAGGATATGAGCTTCTGGAAATCGCCAATAATAACGGCATTCCAGCGCTGATGTTGACCGCCCATGCCCTGAGTCCTGATAATTTTGCCAAATCAATCATGGGAGGGGCAAAAGCTTACATCCCCAAAGAAAAAATGGCTGATATCGCCATTTATTTGGTTGATTTACTAAAAGCGCAGGCGGGCACTGAAAAACCAGACAAATGGTTCTCTCGGCTGAGATCCTTTTTTACGGTGGAATTTGGAAGAGAATGGATGAAAACATATCGGGAATTGGAAGAAAAATACGGCCCGTTTGTTGAATAGCCCGCGGGCGTACATATCCGGAAATCAGGCTAATCTTTCAATTTCCCTTAACTTGGCGTCCAGCCTTTTCGGGGAAACAGGGGTGAGCGTCTTTAATTCCTGGGCAAAGAGGGAGACCTTATACTCTTCCATCGACCAGAAAAAATCCTCGACGGCCTTTCGTCTTTCCGTTGAAGTGGCCGGTGAAAGAGAAGACAGCAGGCCTTCCAACTTTGCCTGATAGACGCTTAATTCAGCCGCCCGCTTTTGATCTTTTGCCAAATCCGCCAGACCTTTTTGGGCGCGAATCGAAATCGTCCGGACATAACGGACTATTTGTATGAGCCTGTCATTTCCATACAAATCCAAAAACGTTTCCGGGACCAGCCGGGAAAGCTCCCGGCGCAACCCATCCAAAAAAACAAAGGCCGCGGTGTTGCTTCTATGGGCCTGCTCCAGGCTGAAAATGATTGTTCGGACAGAATGGACTGCGTCTAAAACCGTTAAGGCCGCGTCCAATTTTTCCTGCCCTTTTGCCTGAATCTGGGGGAGCATCAACCGGGCATGATATTCAAAATCGTTTGCGGTGCGGATATTGCGGCAAAATGAATCGTTCATAACACTCCCGTACAGTCGACGCTCCAGTTTTTTCAACCCGCCGAAATAATCAGCCGCCGGCTTGAGCCTGGACGGGATTTTCAGAATTTTTTTTAAATATTTCAGTTCTTTAAGAAGATAAATGCCGTAAAGCGCCGCTACGCCCTGGAGGTGGGACGCCATCGCCGTTTCCCGGCTGGGGAACAGGCGCAGATTCACGCCGCCTTCTTCATCCCCGTTCTTTGCAAGACCCGGATAGAATTCCCAGGTCGTCTTATTGTTATCTATAAATTCCATTGCTTCCGGCAGATCGCCGAAGTCCCAGCGTTTTAATCCTTTCTTTTCATAGTCTGAATTGACCGTTCTAAAAAAATTCGGATCGGAAATCCGGATCATATCCTGCCGCAAGATGGCCGGGTCTCTGCCGGCCAAAAGCGCTTCTCCTCCGGGACCGGCCAGGGAGATGCGCATCCGCAGATAATCCGGCAACTCTTTCAGCGGCCAGGCTGCCGCCGGGATATCAACTCCGAACCGGTCAACAATAAAGCGGCTTAGGGCCGCCGGCAGAGTGCCGCTTCTCCGGGGCATCTCCGCCATGATGACGGCAACGGTTTCGGCAACCGGCACCAGTTTTTTGCGGTATTGTTTGGGAAGGCCCTTTACCAGCGTCGTAATTTTTTCAGCCAAAAAACCGGGAACCAGCCAATCGATCGATTCCGGTGAAACCGCATGCGACAGCGTTGCCGGGATGTTGACCGTCAATCCGTCGGCCGGATCCCCGGGATCAAATCGGTAGATGCTGCCGAATTTGTTATTGCCAAGCGCCACGCTGTCGGGAAAAAGGGACAGCTCGTTTTCATCCGGCGGGTAAACCAGAAGGTCCTCTTTCCGCATGCGCAAAAAACCATCACCGCCTTTTTCTTTAATCCGTTTTTCAAGGGTCCGGGTATCATAAACACCCGAAAGCTTCTCCCGGTAAAATCTAAACATGCTTTCTTCGCCGGCAAACAGATCTCTCCGGCGCAGCTTGTTTTCCATTTCCATGATTTCATCTGAAATCTGTTGATTGTGGCCCATGAACGCAAAAGGGCGCCTGACATCCCCCTCCACCAGCGCAGCGCGGATAAAAATTTCAGACGCCTCACCCGGATGTATCCGGCCATAGCCGATGGTCCGGTCCGAAACGATGATCAGGCCAAAGAGGCTGACCTGCTCGGTGGCAACCACTTCGCCCCTGCGGCGCTCCCAGCGGGGATGAAGATAGGTGTATTTACACTGATCTTCGCCTAAAGCCTCCAGCCAGCCGCAGTCGATAGTTGCGACGGTTCGGGCAAAGAGTCTGGATGTCTGAACCATTTCAGCGGCCACAACCCAGTTACCCGCCTTGTTGAAAAGGGCCGAACCGGGGAAAATCATCACCTCGCGGCCCTTTGCAGCCCTGAAAACATTTTTCTCTTTTTTTACGGCAATATTGGATAAAAACCCGCTTAAAACCGAGCGGTGAACCGCACGGTAGAGCGAACCGAAGGGCGCATCTGTCGGCGCTTTCTTTTTTTTCTCATGAGCGCTGAAAACCGGCTTCTTTTTATTCTTTACTGTCCGGCGGGACAGTTTCTGCAGATCATATTCCCCCAGGATGACCGTTATCTGGGCGTGAATATCCCGCCATTCCCGCATCCGCCGGTAGGAAAGAAAATGCGACTTGCAGAACCGTTTGAGGCTTGCCGCGGTTTTTTCAATGTCCAGCGTCTCATGATACTTTTTCCAGATATTCAGCAGCGTGACAAAGTCCGAAGCCGGGTCAACAAAAACCGCATGGGCCTGGTCGGCTTTGCCCGCGTCTTCCTGGGGCCTTTCCCGGGGGTCCTGAATGCTTAAGGCCGCGGCAATCACCGCAACCTCTTGGATGCATCCTTCCTGGTGCGCGCTTATCAGCATGCGGGACAGCCGGGGATCCAGGGGCAGTTTGGCCATCAGGCTCCCGATCTCGGTTAAGACAAAGCGGCCGGTTTCCTTCAAGCGCCGCCGGACAGCCCCCAGCTCCATGAGGAGCTCAAAACCGTCTTTGATACTTTTTGCGGCCGGACGATCGATAAAAGGAAAAGCGGAAATGTCGTCCAGCCTCAGGGCCAGCATTCTCAGAATGACTTCCGCCAGGTTGGCCCGAAGTATCTCGGGCTCTGTGAACAGCGGCCGGGACAGGTAGTCTTCTTCCGAGTAAAGCCTTACACAGATACCGTTTTCGACCCGCCCGCAGCGCCCCTTGCGCTGATCGGCGCTGCTGCGGGAAACCGGCCGTATCGGCAGGGACGTTATCCGGGACCGGGGCGTATACTGGGGTATGCGCGCCAATCCCGTGTCCACCACATACCTGATGCCGGGGATCGTAATGGAGGTCTCGGCGATATTGGTGGCGACAATAACCTTTCGGCCGGTCGGTCGGGAAAAGACATGCCCCTGTTCTTTTGCCGAAAGCCGGCTGTACAACGGCATGACCGTGACATGCCGAAAGGCTTCGGCCCGGATCAGATCGCAGGTTTCGCGGATATCCTGCTCCGTCGGCATAAAAACCAGCAGATCACCCCTGCCTCTTTCCGACAGCAGCGACCGGACCGACTCCACCGCCTTTTCGATAACCGTTTGATCCCCTTCACTCTCCATCTCCGTATCAAGCGGGTCGTAGCGGATTTCAACCGGAAACATGCGACCGGACACTTCGATGATGGGCGCATCGTGAAAGGCTTTTGAAAATTTTTCGGTGTCAATGGTGGCCGACGTGATCACCACTTTTAAATTAGTCCGCTGCGCCAGCTGGTTTGTTAAAATTCCCAGGATCAGATCGATATTCAGGCTGCGTTCATGGGCTTCGTCGATGATGAGGGTGTCATATTGTTCCAGGCGCCGGTCCGAAAGGGTCTCGGCCAGCAGAATGCCGTCGGTCATGATTTTGATATAGGACTCCGGCCGGACCCGGTCCTGAAACCGGATTTTATAGCCCACAGTCCTGCCAAGTTCCTCGCCCAGCTCTTCGGCAATCCGGCGCGCCACGGTTGTGGCGGCAATTCGGCGGGGCTGGGTGCAGCCGATCCGGCCGTCAATTCCGCGTCCGGCCGCCAGACAGAATTTAGGAATCTGGGTGGTTTTACCGGAACCGGTTTCGCCGGAAACGATAATCACGGGATTGTTCTTGATGGCCGCAATGATTTCATCTTTTTTGGCCATGATCGGCAGATCGGCGTTATAGACCAGCTTCGGCCGGTTTGCCTTTCGCAGCATTCGTTTTTGAGTTGTTTGTTTCACCGGTTTAATTGTTTCTGCCTTGCCGTAAGAAAGAGGTCAACAGACGCTGTTTCAATTTTATTAACAAAAGCTAAAATCCCTCCCACCCTCCTTTTGTCAAAGGGAGGATTCATTCCCCTCTTTTGAAAAGAGGGGCAAGGGGAGATTTTTAATAAGCGTCTTTTAAATAGTGAGACTCATTGGTGTCCGGTTAAGAACCAAATAAATTCAACTGGATATGGCTACTAGTCAATTTGTTATTGCAATGACTTTC
>JARGFK010000177.1 GCA_029211065.1 Desulfobacterales bacterium | reverse complement strand
GTTCCAGATGAAATTTTTGCGGCTGCCGGAGACAGGCTGTAACGGAACCAGGTCGACACCTTGAACAGCAGGCCGATGGCGAAAACCCCAAGGGCAACATAGAGACTCACAGTAAAAAACATGGTTTCTTCCTAATTAAGCCGTTTTCGTTTCATATCCGGCAACGCTATTGCAAATTGCCGCTTTTTTTATTGAGCGGGTTGGGCCCCAGGCTGCGGATATGCTCGGTCATTTCCTTGGCATAGGCGGCAAAGGTCGGCCCTTCACCGGACGTCAGGTTATACATCCGCACGCGGTCCGCTTCGATGCCGATTTCTTCCAGCAGCAGACGCACATGTTCCACCCGTTCCCGGGCGCGGAAGTTGCCTTCATTGTAATGACAGGCCCCTTCCAGGCAGCCCACCACATAAACGCCGTCGGCGCCTTTCTGGAAGGCCCTGAGAAGGTGGATCACATCGACTTTGCCGGTGCAGGGGACCCGGATGATATTGATGTTTGCCGGATACTTGAGTCGCATGGAACCTGCCAGGTCCGCAGCCGAATATCCTCAGTAGTCGCAGCAGAACGTAATTATTTTCGGTTCAAAATCCGCCATTATTTATTCTCCGCCAACAACGCATCTATTTTACTCATAATCTGATCATCTTCATAATAGCTCAAATCAATGGTCTGCCGGGGGCAGACACAGGCGCACACGCCGCAGCCGTGGCAAAGGGCTTCGTCAATCTCGATGGCGCGTTCTTTTTCATTAAAGACCGGAACGTCAAAGGGACAGGAGCGCACGCAGGTCAGGCATTTGACGCAATGATCCAGATCGACCTTGGCTGTTATGGCCGAAAGTTTGATTTCCGGCTTTGACAGGAAGGTGATGGCCCGTGAAGCAGCTGCGAGGGACTGTGAAATGGTTTCTGAGATTAATTTGGGGCCGTGGGCCGTGCCGCACAGGAAAATACCGTCGCCGGGCATATCCACCGGCCGCAGCTTGACATGGGCTTCAATGAAAAAGCCTTCGGGATTGCGGCCCAGTTTCATGACGCCGCTCAGTTCGGCGGTGTCCGCAGCGCTAACCCCCGCACTGAGCGCCAGGAGATCCGCCGGCAGCGCAATATTGCGCCGGAGGATTTCATCCCGGACCGTCACTTGCAAGCCCGCTGGCGTTGCTTCCACCTGGGGCGGCGAATCGACTTCAAAACGGATGAAGACAACCCCTTTTTTGCGGGCTTCGGTATAGGACTCTTCGACCATGCCGTAGGTGCGGATATCCCGGTAGAGCACATAGACCTGGGCCTCGGGGTTGAGGGTTTTTATCTCCAGGGCGTTTTTAACGGCGCTCTGGCAGCAGATGCGGGAGCAGTTGGGGTTTTCTTCATTGCGGGAGCCGACGCACTGAATCATCACCACGCTGGAAATATCGGTCATTTCCTTTTTATGGAGCATCTCACCCAGCTCCACCTGGGTCACCACCCGCTTATCCTTGCCGTATTCAAATTCCTTGGGCGTGTATTCATTGGCCCCGGTGGCAACGATAATGACCCCGTGTCCCACACTGCGTTTTTCCTTTTCAGGCCCGATGCTGAGCTCCGTGGAAAAGTTGCCTTTGTACCCGCCAAAGGCGGTGATCCGGGCATCTGTGATAACTTCGATATTCTGGGCGGACCGGACCTGTTCCGTGAGGGCCTTGAGATACAGCTGTATATCGCCGCCGTCGATGGTATGGTAAAGCCGCCGGGCCATTCCGCCCAGATCGGATTCTTTTTCAGTCAAGACCACCTTAAAGCCCTGGCGGCTGAGGTCCAGGGCGGCGTTCATACCGGCAATGCCGCCCCCGATGACCAGGGCCTGCTTGTTGACCGGAATGACTTTTTCTTCCAGTTGTTTGAGCTTCGAAGCCCTGGCCACGGCCATGTGCACCAGCCCTTTGGCTTTTTCGGTGGCCAATTCCGGGGCGTCGGAATGGACCCAAGCGTCCTGATTGCGGATATTGGCCATTTCAAAAAGGTATTTATTGATGCCGCAGGCTTCCATGGTTTCCATGAAAATAACTTCATGGGTTTTGGGAGTGCAGGCTGCCACCACAATCCGGTTGAGGCGGTGCTCTTTGATGAGCGCCTTCATTTTTTCCTGGGAGTCCTGGGAACAGGTGAACAGGTTCTGGGTCACGTAGGCCACGTCCGGGAGCGTTTTGGCATAGGCCTCGACGTCATTGACATCCACGACGCCGGCGATATTGACGCCGCAGTTACAGACAAAGACGCCGATGCGGGGGTCTTCCAGGGCCACATCGATCTTTTGGGGGCGCTCAACAGTTTTGGTGTCGGTGCCCCTGGCCTCGGCCAGGGCGGACCCGGCAGCGCTGGCGGCTGCACTGGCCTGGGTGACGGATTCCGGAATGTCTTTGGGGCCCTGGAAAATGCCGCAGGTGTAAACGCCGGGGCGTGAGGTGGAAACCGGCGCAAAAGGTTCGGTGGCGATAAAATTGTAAGGCGTCAGATCGATCGCCAGGCGCTTGGCGAGATCCACCGCGGATTTCGGGACCTGCAAACCCACCGACAAGACGACCATATCAAAGGTTTCGTTTTGCGCCAGGCCGCTGTCGTCGATATACCAGACGGTTAAATCGCCGGTTTCAGGGATTTCGGTAATTTTGTTAATGCGGGATTGGACAAAACGGACGCCGTCCTTTTCCTTGGCCCGGAGATAATATTTTTCATAATCCTTGCCGAATGAGCGGATATCCATGTTGAAAATAGCGCAGTCCAGCTTGCCGTGGGCGTGTTCCTTGGCGACCATGGCCTCTTTGATGGCGTACATGCAGCAGACCGAGGAACAGTAGCCGTTGCCGCACCCGTTGGTATCCCGGGAGCCCACGCACTGGAGCCAGGCGATCTTTTCAGGGTCTTTTTGGTCCGACGGCCGCGCCAAGTGCCCCATGGTGGGACCGGATGCGCTCAAGATGCGCTCAAACTCCAGGCTGGTCATGACGTTGGGGTTCTTTTTATAATGATAGAATTCTTCAAACACAGTGGGATCAAAGGGGTCGGCGCCGGAACTGACGATAACCGATCCCACCTGAATATGCCGCTGGACGGCCTCCTCTTCATGGACCACGGCATTTGCCAGACAGGCCTCGACGCACTGGTAGCATTCCGAGCAGTAGCCGCAATTGAGGCAGCGCTGGGCCTCGGCCTGACCGCCGGCCTCATCGTACCCCTGCTCGACTTCACTGAAGTTGCCGGCGCGCTGGGCAACCGGGAGCTCCGGCATTTTTGCCCGGGTCTGCCGGGGCATGTCTTCCGGTACCGGCCGGTAAACCGGGTTTTCTGTGGCGGCGGCTTCACGGCCCTGGGCCATATCCTTGCCGTCCAGAAAGCGGACAATGGATTCAGCAGCCTCGCGGCCGGCGGCAATGGCGCCGATGGCGACCCAGGGGCCGGTCTGCAGGTCCCCGCCGGCAAATACGCCCTTGCGATCGGTAGCATAGGTAACCGGGTTCACCTCGGTGGTGCCCCAGCGGGAAATTTTAAGATCGGCGACATTTTCGAGGGTGGAAATATCCGGCCGTTGACCGATGGCCGGGATAATCTGGTCGAGCTCGATGTCATATTCGCTGCCGGGTATGGGTATGGGTCTTTTGCGGCCGGAAGAATCCGGTTCGGTCAATTCCATGCGGATGCAGCGAAGCCCCTTCACTTTGTTGTCCTGCACCAGAATTTCCTGGGGGGCGGATAAATACGTGATGACGGCGCCTTCGGCTTCGGCAGCCTGGATTTCTTCCTCCCAGGCCGGCATTTCCGTACGGGTGCGGCGGTAAATGATGTAGACTTCTTCTGCGCCCAGACGAACGGCCGAGCGGGAGACGTCGATGGCAACGTTGCCGCCGCCGATGATCGCCACTTTCTTTCCAACCTTGGTGGCGCCGGTCAGATTCAACTCTCTTAAAAACTCGACGCCCTGCTGAACCCCATCGGCCTCTTCTCCGGGAATGCCCAGTTCGATTCCCTTGTGGGCGCCAAGGGCCAGATAAACCGCCTGAAACCCCTTGTTGAGCAGGTCGTCCACGGACATGTCCGGGCCCAGGGGTGTGTCTGTTTTGATTTCAACGCCGAGGTTGGTAATCAGTTCGATTTCCTGATCCAGGACTTTGCGGGGGAGGCGATGTTCGGGTATTCCCACCCGCAGCATGCCGCCGGCCTTGGGAAGGGCCTCGAAGATGGTGGACAAAACCCCTTTGCGCGCCAGGTGATAGGCTGCTGAAAGTCCGGCAGGACCGGAACCGATGATGGCCACCTTCTCCTGCCGGGGCGGCAGGCAGTCAATTTTAATATCGCGGGGGTCGAACCTATCCGCCGCCAGCCGCTTCAGATCCCGGATCGCCACCGGCGCATCCACCTCACAGCGGCGGCAGGCGTCTTCGCAGCCGTGGGGGCATATGCGCCCCAGAACTCCCGGAAGGGGAAGCTCTTCCATGATGATTTCCAGGGCTTCCTGATACTTTCCCTGTTTGACCATCTGGACATAGCCCTGGACGTTCAGTCCGGCCGGGCATGCCAGGCGGCACGGGGCGTTATCCTTTTTTTCAATGGCATAGGCGCCGGGGATGGCCTGGGCATACTGTTTAAAGGCGGCTTTGCGGACGGACAGGCCCCGGTCGAATTCGTTGGGAAGTTCGACGGGGCAGACCTTGGCGCAATCGCCGCAGCTGGTGCATTTGGAAAGGTCGATGAAACGCGGGTTTTGCTGCACGGTAGCGGTAAAGCGACCTTCTTCACCCTTGAGATTAATCAGTTCCGCATTGGTGATCAGTTCGATGTTCAGATGCCGGCCGACCTCGACCAGTTTGGGTGAAATAATTCACATGGTACAGTCATTGGTGGGGAAAGTTTTATCCAGCTGGGCCATCAGTCCGCCGATGGCGGTTGATTTTTCCACCAGATAAACATAGTATCCTGATTCTGCCAGATCCAGTGCGGATTGCATGCCGGCAATACCGGCTCCCACAACCATTACGGATCCGCTCGTATTTGATTTTGACGCTCCCATGTTGACTCCTCTAAGGTTCAGGTGAGGCGAGGTTGCTTTTCCGGGACAAAAAATTTCCTGAAAAAATAACGACTTAAATCAATTAAAAACCATTTTTTTAAAAGATCCAGAAAAAATACCAAAAACAACCCTGAAATTAAGATAAGGTGCCAATATGCCACCAGAATAAATTTTTTGTCAAGGGATTTATACAGAGATTTTGCCGGCCTAAAATAATCCGGATTATAAATTCAACAGGTTAAGAAACGCCTCCTGGAACAGCAATTTTGACTGAAAGTGATAAGTCAATGCCATTAACTTAAGCGCGTAAAATAAATCTTAAACATATAATATTATTAACAAAATAGTTGATTTATTGG
>JARGFK010000176.1 GCA_029211065.1 Desulfobacterales bacterium | reverse complement strand
GCTTAGACCGGTACGGGGGAGTGTTGTCTTGAAAAAAGATGAAAAAAGACCTTGACTTTTTTCTGGTGCTCTTGCCATTGTGCGCACCATCGGAAACTCATTCGCACGCCTTCTATCCGGTCCCTCATTTCAAAACACTCGGACAGCGTGGCTAAGATGATAAAGACGATGATTTCTGAGACTGCATAATAAAAATTGACTTACCCCGGAATTTATACCGATTTTCTGCCCAATGCCATTTAAACTGAAAAGTTGACCGACAGATTATGGTTGCCATTCGAATCTTGGTACTGATAGGATGTTTTACCGCAATGTCATTCCGGTTATCCAAATGTCGGAGGCAAAGAGAAAATGTTTAAATTCTTGCATGCTGCAGACATCCATTTAGACAGCCCCATGCATAAGCTGGAAAGTTATGAGGGGGCTCCTGCAGGCGAACTTCGGGGAGCCACCCGAAGAGCCTTCGAGAATATGGTCGAACTGGCCATAGCCGAAGAAGTCGCTTTTTTAATCATTTCCGGGGACCTTTATGACGGTGATTGGAAGGACTATAATACAGGGCTTTACTTTGTATCTCAAATGCAGAAACTGCGGGAAGCAGACATTCCGGTATTCATGATCGCCGGCAACCACGATGCCGCCAGCAGAATCACAAAAACGCTTCGCCTTCCCGAAGGCGTCAGCCTTTTCCCATCGGACAAACCCCACATCGAACATTTAGAAAAAATGGATGTGGCGATTCACGGCCAGAGTTTTGCATCCCCGGCTGTCAAAAATAACCTTTCGCTGAAGTACCCGCCGCCTCTTAAAAACTGTTTTAATATAGGAATATTGCACACCTGCGTAACGGGGCGGGAAGGCCACGAACCCTATGCACCCTGCAAAATAGAAGACCTGCAGTCAAAAGCGTATGATTACTGGGCGCTTGGACACGTCCATCAGCGCGAGATTCTCCTGAAAGATCCCTTGATTGTATTTCCCGGAAACATTCAAGGCCGCCATGTGCGGGAGACGGGACCCAGGGGGTGCATGCTGGTCGAGGTCGATAATAATGGCAAACCAGAGGCCTCCTTTCGGGCTTTAGATGTTGCCCGCTGGTTCATGATTGAAATAGATGCCTCGTCAGCCGGGACCGGTTACGATGTTCTGGACCTGGTCAGGGAAAGACTGGATAAACTCCTGGAAGAAAACGGGGGCCTGCCGCTGGTGGCCCGAATTAAAATTGTTGGGGATTCGAGAGCCCATGACGATCTTTCCTCAGATACTGAGCGATGGACCAACGAAATCCGGTCTGCGGCCATGGACATGAGCAGCGGACTGATCTGGATAGAGAAGGTTAACGTGCAAACCGATTTTCCCGTGGATTTAAAGTCCCTGAAATCGTCCAGCGGACCGGTGGCCGAGCTCCTATCCTATATCGATGAGATCGGCAATGATCCTGAGAAGCTTAAGTTTTTAGGCGGGGTGCTGGAGGATCTCAATACCAAGCTGCCGCGAGAGTTTAAAGAAGGGGGAGACGTTTTAGGACTAAACGATCCAAACTGGATCAATGATATATTGAAAAAAGTCCGGCCGATGCTGGTCCGTCGCCTGCTAAAAAAGGAGGATGCCGGATGAAAATCCTTCAGTTAAAACTCCTTGCATTCGGCCCTTTTTCCGGAGACTTGATTGATCTGGGTGATGGGAAAGAAGGCCTTCATATGGTGTACGGACCCAATGAGGCCGGTAAAAGCTCGGCACTCCGGGCGCTTCGGCAGATGCTCTACGGCATCCCGGGCCAGTCTCCGGACGATTTTATTCACCCATACGCGAAAATGCGGATCGGGGGGGTATTGCGACACAGCGACGGCACCGTGATTGAGCTCATTCGCAGAAAAGGCCGGGCAAACACGCTGCGGGCAGGTGATGATGAAACGCTGGTAGATGAAGGCCTTTTTCAGAAGTTTTTAGGGGGCATCGATGAAAGTGTCTTTAAGACGATGTTCGGCATCGGACATCCAGACCTTGTAAGGGGCGGTGAGGAGATCGTAAAAGGAGGCGGAGACATCGGCCAGGCCCTCTTTGCGGCCGGGGCGGGCATCTCCGACCTTCGAGAGACTCAGATAAACCTTCAGACCGAAGCTGAAGCCCTTTTTACGCCTTCGGCATCAAAAAGACCGATAAATGAAGCCATATCCAGCTTCAGGCAAACTCAAAAACACCTTCGGGACGCCCAGCTTCCGGGACAGCAGTGGGAAAAGCATGATAAGGCCCTGCGGTCAGCCCTTAACCGCAGGAGCCAGGCAGACATTGAGCTTCAGGCCAGACAGACCGAACAGCATCGCCTGGAACGGATCAGGGACGCGCTCCCTTTGATATCCCGCCGCAAAGCGCTGATGGATGAGCGTAAATCCTACGCCGGGGTTGCTCTTCTTTCCGATGATTTCGGAGAACGACGCGGTGAGCTGCTGACGGATTTAAGAGTTTTGGAAAACGACAGGAGCCAGGCGCAAACTGATGTTGATGAAATTATCAAAAGCATCGAGCAGCTGGATATCAATCAGGCGGTTATTGACAGCGCCGATCACATCCAAGAGTGTTACCGAGAACTCGGCAGCTACCAGAAGGCTGGCAAAGACCGGATAAAACTCCAGACCCGCAGAGATACGCTACGGGGGGAAGCACAGGAAATCCTCTCCGGGATCGGAAGAGATCTTATCCTTGACGAGGCGGAAAAGCTCAGGTTGAAAAAGGCCGAGACTGCCAGGATTCAGGACCTGGGCACGAGATACGAACGTTTGATAACACGGCTTGAAAATGTCAAAGAAAATGCCGCCGGCCTGGCCCCCCAGATTAAGCGTCTTGAAAAACAGCTGGAAAATTCTGAAACCCCCGTCGGCATCGACAGCCTCAAGGATGCCATAGACCGGGCCGTGAAATACGGCGCCCTTGAGGACCATTACCACACAGCACACGGGGAAATAAACCGGTCCTTGAGTTCTCTTGAACTTGCATTGTCAAAACAGACCTTGTGGAAGGGGAGTCTTGAAGCGCTCGCAAAGCTGGCGCTGCCTCCCCTGGAGGCCATAGATGATTTTGACCATCGGATTGATGAAGGGCAAAAGAAAGTTTCGCAGCTTTATTCCGAGCTCGCCGACGCCAGTGAAACACTCTTAAACACCGAGGGGCTGCTCAGGGAATTGGAATTGGAGCAGGAAGTTCCCAGCGAAGAGGCCCTTAAGCATGCAAGGGGCCATCGCGAGGAGGGCTGGCGGCTTATTCGCTCAAGCCTGGATAAAACCACAGATATAGATAAGGAAACACAGCTTTTTATAGAATCCTTTAAACCCGCAGAGAATCTATTTGAAGCCTATGAGGCCAGTGTCTACAGAGCAGATGATATTTCCGATAGATTGCGGCGGGAGGCCGACCGGGTGGCGAGAAAGGCCAAACTCACTTCGGATCAGGAGACCCAAAGGGTTCGCGTCGAGCGCTTAAAGGCTCAGCAGGAAGCAGCCCAGGCTGAGCTAAATGAAATCACCAAAAACTGGGCAAAAATCTGGGAGCCGATCAACTTGTTACCGCGCGCGCCCAAGGAAATGCGGGCATGGGTTCAGGACCAGAAAAGCATTATCCAGCAGCTCTCGGAGGTTTGGGAGAAAAGAAATAAAACCGATAATCTGAAATCCAACATGGATAAATGCCGCGAGGATTTAGGCAGCTGCCTGTCTTTCATCTCGCAGCCTTCAGCCCAGGACAAGGAGTCCCTGGCCGACCTGATCAAGCGATGTCAGAAAGTGGTCAAGGTGCAGGAGGAGAATAAGAATAAAAGGGACAAGCTCCTTGCCGATATTCAGCAAAAAAACGATGAAATCGCTGAAGCGAACGCCAAGCTGAAACAAATTGAAGCGGATCTTTCAAAATGGCAAAAGCAATGGAAGGAGGCCGTCCAGCCGTTGGGTCTGGATGCGGATGCTGTTCCCAGCCAGTCATATGCTGTCATGGAAGAATTAAAGAGTCTTTTTGACAATCTCAAGGAGGCAGGCATCCTTCAACAGCGTATTATCGGTATTGACCGGGATGCAGCGACCTATGAGCAAAAAGTGACCGGCCTGGTGCAGCAGGCGGCCCGGGATCTCGAAAAACTCACTATTGAACAAGCCGCTTCAGAACTTAACGCCACATTAAATCAATCAATGGCAGCCCAATCTCAATTGGAGCGGCTGGAAAAACAAAGCACCCAAGGCAAAAAGCGGCTTCGTGAGGCTGAAAAACGCATCTCAGAAATTAAGTCCAAACTGGATATTATGTGCGCGGAAGCGGGGTGTCTAAATTATGAAGATCTAACCGAGGCAGAAAGGCGCTCATCCAAGCGCCGGCAAACCGAGTCGGACCTCAAAGACCTCGAAGAGCAATTACACAGGCTGAGCGCAGGCGCTGATCTGGATGATTTTGTTGCCGAAGCTCTGGCGGTTGATCCGGACGCAATAGAGGGCCAAATAGCCAGGCTAAACGACGCCATCAAAACCCTGAGCGCAGAGAAGTCCAGCCTCGATCAGACCATCGGCGAGGAAAGGAACGAGCTGAGCAAAATGGATGGAAGTGCAGCGGCAGCCGAACTGGCGGAGGCAGCCCAGGGCATCCTGGCCCGTTTGGAAAGCGACGTTGAACGGTTTGCCCGCCTCAGAATTGCATCGGCTGTTTTGGTACAGGCAATTGAAAGATACCGCGAAAAGCACCAGGGACCTGTTTTAAAACGGGCCAATGAACTTTTCGCTCGGCTAACAAATGGTTTCTTTGAGGGCATCAGGGCGGAATTTGATGAGCAGGCCAACCCGGTGCTTATGGGTGTTCGTCCCGGCGGAAAGGAACTTGTAGGGGTAAAAGGGATGAGCGACGGGACAACCGACCAGCTTTATCTGTCCCTCAGGCTGTCGAGCCTGGAATCATATTTAAAAAATAACGAACCCATTCCATTTATCGTTGACGACATTCTGATCAAGTTTGATAATGAGCGGGCGACAGCGACCCTGCAGGTACTTGCAGAGCTATCCAAAAAAACGCAAGTGATCTTTTTTACCCATCACCGGCATCTTGTTGAATTGGCAAAAGCGAATATTAAACCTGGAATATTGTTCGAACACATCTTAACGCCTCAAGGGTTATCTGGTGATGGTGGCGATGTGGCGATGGGGGCGATGGGGGGGGCGATGGGGTCGGGCCACGCTAAACGCATACCAGTAAAGGGATTGGACTCAAAATAAGGCTGTTTTTTGCCTTAAAACGATGTTTTCGGGGCTGAAAAAGGGCTTTTAAGACAATTATCCGTAAAGCTGTTAGATTAAAGCCAATGGAGAGAATCTTTGTCCCATCAAATAAGCCGGAAGACTGGCGATCTCTCCTCGCCGAACCGTAAATGGGGACGCAAATGGGGACATCCTGTAGTTCCCTTGTCAAGCAAAAAATTAGAATTTTATAAAACCTGTAAAATTAGTTAGTTATGAATAT
>JARGFK010000175.1 GCA_029211065.1 Desulfobacterales bacterium | reverse complement strand
CGCTCGCCGGACAGCACCAGCTTGCCACCATTGCCTTTCCGGCCATCAGCTGCGGCGTTTACGGCTACCCCATCCATGAGGCCTGCCGGATTGCCCTTGATACGACTTGCAACTTTTTGAAAACAAACGAAATTATAAAAATGGTGAGTTTTGTCCTGTTTTCATCCGGCAACCATAAGGTCTATCAGGAGTATCTTGCCAAACTCAGCGGTTCCTGAAAAATTGTACTGAAATGGAAAATCACTTTTTTTTCAAGATATCAATTAAACAGAATATTCTATCGAGGCCATTTTCATCATTGACAAACTAAATTGTGATGACTAATCTACTAAAACCGGTTGATAAAACTGAATTTCAAGCGGTCGCAATATGCGGAACGAACTATTAAAGGAGGCATCATGATTGAAGTTACCCAGTCGGCAACCACCCAGATTGCTGAATATTTTAAAGGCAAGGAAGTTTCTCCGATTCGAATCTTTCTGAATGAAGGTGGCTGAGGCGGCCCGTCACTGGCAATGGCTCTGGATGAGCCAAAAGATAACGATGAGGCTTATGACATTGACGGGTTCAAGTATCTGGTCAACAAGGACTTTTTAGAAAAAGCGCAACCCATAAAGGTTGATTTTCTTGAATACGGTTTTAAGCTGACCTCGAACCTGGTAATGCAATCGGGTGGTGCGGGTTGCCATGGCTGCGGCGATTCCTCCAGCTCATGCGGCACCTGATCCGGTTCAGCAGACCCGGCGAACAGGCGGACGAAACTTATCGCTTTATGTGACACTGTTTCAACACAACAGGGCACTGCCAACATGGCAGCGCCCTGTTGTTATTAGCCCTGTTCCGCTCTGATTTCTTTAACGGCGTTTGCCGCCGTTTCCATCAGCATTGAAACCTCATTGGAAAAAGGCAGCAGGCGCACCCCTTTCCGGATCCATTCCTTAGCGGATGCAATGTCCTGAACCAGCAGGCCGGGTATCTTCTTTCTTTTCTGGCAGGCTGCAATCATTATTTCGACCTGTTTGAGCACTTCCGGATGATTGGTATTTCCCGGCAGGCCTAGATCCGCGGAGATATCGCCGCGACCGATAACCGCGCCGTCAACACCTTCAACCGACAGGATCTTGTCGAGGTTTTCGATTCCTTTTCTGCTCTCGATTTGAACGATCAGCAGGGTCTCCGCATGGGTCGATCGGACATATGCTTCCCCGTTGCCTTTGTCAAAACCGGTATGAACGCCCCTTAGATTCATGCCGCGCTGGCCCATGGGCGGATATTTGATCGCGCTGATGACCGCCTCGGCCTCTTCTTTTGTGTCAACATGCGGGATCAATAGCCCCATGGCGCCGGCATCCAGTGGCCGGCTCAGCAAATGGGGCTCTTTGGCGGGCGGCCGCACGATGGAAACAAGGTTTGCCGCCAGGGCCGCATAACACAGGTCCCCCACCGTTTCTATCGAAAATGCGGAATGCTCCATGTCGATGTAGATAAAATCAAATCCGGCTGTTGCGAACATCCGGGTAATCTGAGGCGTTCGTAGCGTTGTAATCCATGTGCCGATCTGCACTTTTCCGCTGTTTAAGGCATGCTTTACATTGTTAACTCTCATGATTTTTTCCTGTTTAAAAAGCTGGTTTTTATTTTTTAGGTTTTTTCTTTGATATAATTTCTTTCAATTTTTCAACCGGTGCATTGCCTTGGATGGCATGCTCCATCTCTTTTTCAACCGTGTTGATGATTTTCAAGTTTTCCATAAGCCCGTCCAGAAAATCTCCCGGAATAACGACAACACCGTCTTCATCAGCCACAATGATGTCCTGGGGCCTGACCGGAACGCCGCCGATCTCCACAGCGACATTGTAGGCGGTAATCTTACATTCCGCGGGTTTATCCCTGGTCGCTGAACCCGTACAGTAAAGCGGTATTTCAGCTTGACGAAAGCCCCCAAAATCACGGGCGCCCCCATATACAACAATAGCCGCCAGCCCCTGCTTTTTGGCACAGGCTGCCTGATTATCTCCGCTAAAATGCCCATCGAAACCCTTTCCATCGATTACCAGCACACTGCCCGGATCGGCACTGCGTATAACTTCATAATTTGTAAACGTCTTCTCTCCGGGGCGCGGCGGCGAAAACAGGACCGTTACGGCCGGCCCCACTATTTTGGCATCTTCAAACCCGCGCGCGGGTCGGACACCCATAACGCCGCCGTTGATTCCTGAAATAGCCAGGGCGTCGGCGATCATCCCGGTGCTCAGCGCCTTGAGCGCATTCATCGGTGCGGGTAATTTTTCAGAATTGTCGGTCATACAATAATCCTCCTCCATGTTTTATTGAAGTGATTAAAAGCCGTTTCAAAACCTTGCCATTAGACCGGTATGTAGTCAATAAAAAACCAAACCACTCATGGTTGCTTGCCTGTAAGTGTTATTAAATTCTTGACAGAAAAAAACAAAATGCTATTTGAGGCTTTTATATTTAGAATGCATGCTGTCGGTTTCATCATGCCGAAGGCAACATATACACATTGGGGCACAAAGGACATTCAACCTTTCGATGATGAACAAGCGAGAACCAATATGAGCACGGTAGCCAAAGAGATCGTCACAGCGCTCCGCGACGCGCGCGTCGATAAAATGTTCGGGATCCCCGGCGGCGGGCCCACGGCCGACATGGTGAGCGCATGCGCTGACGCCGGCATCGAGTTTGTTCTGACCCAGCACGAAACGTCCGCAGTGATCATGGCCGGCATTTATGCCCAGCGCAAGGGAACCGTCGGTGTTGCCGTAAGTGCGATCGGACCCGGCGTTGCGAATCTTGCCAACGGCGTTGCCCAGGCGTCACTCGATCGCTTGCCGGTGTTGATTTTCGCTGACCGTCAGGATGCCGCAACCCATGCAACCGCGCAACGACAGTGCTTCGATCACCTGACCATGATGGCGCCCGTCACCAAGGCCCGGCTCACACTGCATGAGAATAACTTTCTTCAGCCGCTGCGACGTGCCGTCCGCACCGCTCTATCCCACCGGCAGGGACCCGTTTTTATCGACTTTCCCGGCAATGTCGGGGCAAAACAAGCCGACCCCAAACCGACGCGGCTTCTAATTCCGGACCTTGAGACCGACAAAGCCGTGGTTTCCGAAGCGAGCCTGCAGGCTGCTGCGGCAAAACTTTCCGGTGCGCGGCATCCTGTGATCCTGGCCGGTCTGGGCGCGCTATTCCTAAAGCCCGGCGCACTTGATGCGTTGGCGAATGCCCTCCATGCTCCGGTATTTACCTCGCCGAAAGCCAAAGGCGCCATCGCCGCTGACGATCCCTTCTGCGCAGGCGTGTTTATGGGCGGCAAGATCGAAGAGGATCTGTTGAATCAAGCGGATGTCATCCTGTTTGTGGGTTACGATCCGGTTGAAATGCTGGCAAAGCCCTGGACCCTGCCGGCAGTCAACGTATCCCTCGACACCGTCCCCAACACCGAACAGATCGTTCCCTTCCAAATCGAACTCGTTGGGGATTTAAACGACGGGGTAAAACGTCTGCAAGATGCCTGCGGCGATGTGAAATCCACCTGGAGCAGCCCTGAGGTGTCTCACTACAAAGCGAACGTGATTAAAGCCCTTGAGGTTTCCGTAAACGGCATGACGCCGAATCAGGTCATATTGACGACGCGTGAGATCGTGCCGCGCGACACGATTCTCGTGACCGACGTCGGCGCCAACAAACTGCTCGTGGTCGAACTTTGGGAGGCTTACGCGCCCAACGACTTTCTGATGTCAAACGGTCTGGCGTCCATGGGGTTTTGCCTGCCGGCCGCCCAGGCGGCAAAGCTGGCGGAACCGCAGCGCCCGGTGGTGTGCCTGTGCGGTGATGCAGGGTTCATGATGCGCCTGCCCGAACTGCTGACCGGCAAACGACACAACCTGCCCATTGTTTACGTCGTATTCTCAGACGACGGCCACAGTCTGATCACCGTTAAACAGGCGATGAAGGGCTTTAAACCCTTCGGCGTCAATTTTCCCCGGCCGGATTACATCGCCCTGGCCAAGGGCTTCGGCCTGGATGGCGTTACGGTTGAAACCGTTGATCAATACCGGCAGGCGTTGAAAAGCGCGCTGTCCAACCCCCACGGCGTCTTGGTTGAAGCGCGCATCGACCCGAGCGGTTATCAGAAACAGTTTGACGCCATCAGGGAACTGTAATCGAGGCCAAACCAAATAACCCCCTTATAATCAACGCCTACCCTTAAACCTGATACAACAATTTCCCCGCCGCACGCGGAACGGCTGGTATCCTTTTTCCTTGTTGACCGCGATAGCGGCACCGCTGTATATTACCGGAGCTGAAACCTTTTCCCATCAAACAATTCTCTTTATTTTCAGGAGCGTGGGATATGACAAAACGTTATATCTTCTATGATCGATACGCTAAGAGCAAACGGAGACTGTTCATTCTGTCGCTGGTAATGACATTTGTATCCATCGGGGCTGGGCTGGGGATTTTAAGATTGAGCAACATGAAAACAATAAGTCAGGGCCTTGATACGATATATGAGGATCGTGTGCTGCCCCTGCAGCAGTTAAAGCAGATTTCCGACATGTACGGCATCCATATCGTCGATACCGCTCACAAAGTCCTTGACGGTAATACTTCATGGTCCGCCGGTCGCATAATCATTGACGAAACAAATCGGAAAATGCCCCAAATGTGGGCCGAGTACTTGAAAACGCACCTTGTTGACGAGGAAAAAAAGCTGATCGAAGAACTCACATTGTTGTTTGTCGATGCGGACAAGTCCTCAAAAAAACTGACCGCCATTCTCCATAAAGAAGACCGCGCGGCTCTGGCTGAATTTGTACAAAAAGAAGTTTACCGGCATATCGATCCCTTTATAAATAAAATAGACGCTCTGTTTCAAATGCAGATCAGGGTCGCAAAGGATGTCCGCGACAACGAAAAACTCCGCTATAAATTCAGCTTGACCCTGGGTACGGCCAGCATTGCCCTGAGCATTGTTTTATGCACGATTATTGTGCTGCAGCGTAAAAGATGGCGAACACTGATGGATTCTTTATAACGAACGCAGGAATTGGGGGGCTGACATATGGCATTCCCCCTGCAGGGCATATCCTGCTGCGCTAATCTTGCTGCAGCTCCGGTAATCCGGCATAATAATCAAGCACTTCCGGGTTGCGCAGGGCGTCTTTGTTGCGCACCGGCTGGTTGTGGATCACCTTGCGCACGGCGATCTCCACTTTCTTCATGTTCAGGGTATACGGTATGTCCGGCACCGCCAGTATCTTGGCCGGCACATGCCGCGGCGACGCATGGGTGCGGATCGTCTGCCGGATCCTGTCTTTCAGCTCATCGCTCAATTCACATCCGGGCGCAAGTTTAACGAACAACACCACCCGCACATCGTTTTTCCAGCTTTGTCCCACCACCACGCTGTCCGCCACCTCCGGCAGCTGATCCAGCTGCCGGTAGATCTCGGCCGTGCCGATCCGCACCCCGCCGGGGTTC
>JARGFK010000174.1 GCA_029211065.1 Desulfobacterales bacterium | reverse complement strand
GTGTCGCGCCAAATGATTATTGGAGGTAACCCTCTACATATAGTGGGCGGTTGAGTTAACTGCATACCCAGTTTTTTAAAATCAGATAGTCGGTCGGCTGCACGACCGGATATTGCCCCATCAATTCATCTTTTATCTCAACCCTGCGCTCTATAATGGCGCTTCCGTCGGGGGTATTGACAAACATGTAATCGATATACCCCAAAACGCCCAGTTCGGATTCAAATTGCGCAAACGCGTCGGTCTTCTGGGAACAGGTGTACCCCAGGCGTTTCATGATGGATTGCAATTCGGTCCAAAAGCGCCTTTCGGTGATCCGGTCGATGTCGGCAGTAAACCGTGGGAGGCCGTAAAGCCCTAAGGCCATTGCCCCTATGACCGCAAAGGGGATCCGGCTCTGTTTTAAATTGCGCGTGATAATGGTTAGAATATTAGTGAGCTTTTCAGGTGTTGTCGACTGAACCATATTTCTCTGCCGATAGCATGTCAGGTTTTTTTCCGGGCGCCCGATTATTAGCTCAACATCTTAAAGTTTAGATTAAAAATCAAGATGTTTCTCGAATTGCGCCCTGCCGTCGTCCGGGTTTGTCCGGTTTGGAATTATTTTCCTCTCCATAGACGCCGGCCATTTTCCGGATCTCATTTTTCACTTCATTCCGCAGGTCGAGCGGCGCCAGCACCTCCACCTGAGAGCCGAATCTGAGGACCTCGCGCTTGACCTCTCTTAAGTCCGCCGCCGGAAAAGTGAGACAGAGACTGCCGTCGGGCCGGATGTCCTGGACCTGATCCGCATGCCAGATCTGTTCCGATATCCAGGCTGCGACTTCCGTGGCAAACTTGAGGCAGACGGTAATGCTGGCATCGCTGCTCAGAATACCGAAATTCTTACGGATAAAGTCCTTGACCGATCCTGTGGCGATCCTGGGCGGCAAGGAATATTGAAAAGGTGTCAGCCGGCGGATTCTCGACAGGGCGAAATCCCGCAGTTCGCCGCGCAGGGTGCAGTGGGCAATCACATGCCAGCTTCCCATGTATTGGAGCAGGTGCAGGGGAAAAATCACCCGCCGGGAATCCTCATCCTTGTGGGGCGAGAAATAGTCGATCTCCAGTGCCTTTTGCAGGAAAAGGGCGTCCACAACCATTTGGAAGATGGTTTCATCCACCCGGGCGTACTCGATATTCTTGACCGAAATTTTTTCGCCCAGTTCATCCAGCGTAAACGGCGATTTGATGGAATGGATCGTTACGATCTGTTGCAAAAAAGCTTTCAGGGAGGATTTCAGACTCCGGTCGGGAATGGTGGAAGCCAGCCGGGAAGCGATGAGCAGAGCGCCCAGTTCGTCTTCGTTGATCCACAGGCCGGGCAGCTCATAGGTCTTATCTTCATATTCATAGCCCCGCCGGTCCGATACGTAAACCAAGGGCGCATTCAGGCGATCGCGAATAAATTCGATGTCGCGCTGGGCGGTCTTGCGGCACACCTCGAATTTTTCCGCCAGGACGCGGGCATTGGGATATAGCCCAGCCTTAACCCGGTTGTGAAACCATAAAAACCTTTCAAAGATGATCTTTGACGGCATGTCAGGCTCCCGGAAACGAAGTTGCGCACCAGGATCATGTGATGATGGCCGGTTCTATTTTGAAATAGTCAAAATTACAATCAAAATTGAAAAGCCCGTTTACCTGTGGGCGAAACCCCACGAAAACGACAGCCCCAAACTTTCCGCCCCGCCGACGCGGACCGCTGCCAGGAAAGCGGCGGCGGTCCATGTGCGCATGCCGGCCTTGGCCACCAGGTCGCTGTAAAACGTTTCATCCACGCGTTTTCTCTCGATTGCATTTCCCGGCTCGCCATAGCCGTACGCCAGGTCGTGGGGCAAACAGCATTTATAAGTGATATCTTCCCACTTGCAGCCGGTGAACAGCCCCATGAGTTCATCCGGCAATCCGGAACACCCGTCGAACTTCCAATCCTTATACCGATCCGGGTCGGATTCAATGCGCGCAATCAGATAATCCAAACCGAAATGCCGGCACAGCGCCAGGGCCGCTTGGGTGGTGACCGTTTCACCGATTTCAGGCAGCTTCATTTTTTTCTCCTTTATTTGAACCTTTTTGCTGGATATGGAAAGTTCGTCACTTTATTATGCGGGATGGAAGTTATACCGCGTGCAGATCCACGCCCATCCTGGCGAACAGGACGTCCAGGTCCTCCATGGCCTTTGCCTGATGTTCTTTTACCGCCTCCTGAAATCTGAACCAGTGCGTCTTCTCCTTATCCGTTCCTTCCTTCCAGTACAGCTTGTCGTGCAGCATGGTGAACATGGAAAGCAATCCGCTTTCGGAATCCTTTAATCCCTGCACCTTTGTATCGATGGCCGCGCTAAACCAGTCGGATTCATCGAAATCTCCCAGCCACGGCGCCAGTTCCCTGTACCGTTCCAGGCGGTCTTCATGATAATAATTCTGATTTCCGGAAAATGAAGCCCCCATGGCCTGGATCAATTGAGCAGATACCTTTTTCCAGGTTGCATTCGCTTTCTTGGTTCTTTTTTTATTAAAATTTTGATATTTGCCGTATATTTCTTTTGCAGCAGAGAGGAAGCGCTCTGAATTGTCGATTTCATCCTTAACCAGACGCGGATCTTCCCACCGGTGGGCCGGCCAGTCGGGATGGTGTTCGGCGTTGGCATGCCCGATATCGGGCTTAACATCCAGGGCGATGTCGTTAAAGAAATCATACCATCCCACGAAATTCTGATGGGCCCATGTGTCGGCATAGGCATGGACGGCGATCCCGATGCGGTAAAGCCGCGTATCCTCGGAAGCCTTAAAAGCCAGGTCGATCATCTTGTTGGCAAGCTCATTGTCGGGCGTGGTGTTTAATAGATGCATCTTGCCGTCGCAGCGGCAGGCGCTTTCGCTCATCGGGTCGCCGGGTACAAAGTGAAATACCGGGTATATCCGCATCAGTTTTCGTTTGGGCTTTAGAATGTTCATCGTCTGGGAAATATAGTTTTCATAAACATTGCCGCTTGAACGGTCTTCGACCGTCAGACAAACGTCGTTCTCATCCACGTATTCCGATGCCGTTGCAATGATCCTGGCTTCGGCCTCGCTGAAGCCGGCCGCGTTGGCGATGATTCCGGTCATGTAATAATGAAATTCGGTATCCATATCCATTTCCTCCTTGATAATTTTTTCCTGCAAATGCTCGGGAAAATGGCCTATATGCCCCTATGGCCCCGCTATCGAAAGTCTCTTTTGATAGCGGCGAACGGCTGGTTGGGCGGTATAAAAACACAAACCCCCTCCTATCGACTCTCAGATAAGAGGGGGTTTGTGTGTTGATCGCCATTGATCCACCCATGAAGGTTTACATCACATTATGGTTTCAGGCATGATTTTTTTCATAAATTCGGTACGATCAATAGTTTGTTGCGCGCCATCTGCCGGCAGCGCTGCAATCCTTTCCACCTGGATTCCCAGCCGATAGCTGATTTCATTTCCTGTATTTTGAAGAAAGGCCCATTTAACGGTTCCATAAATACCAAAATCATCAATATCGTCAAGTTTAAGATAAATTTCAGTCCCTGGGAAAAATGCTCTCTGGCAGTTGAGACCAAAGCCCCCTTCGCAGAGGTCGACAACGGTCGCCGGAATGGTCTCTTCTTTTATGAAAATGGATACGCCCACTTCTGTCTGCCGGCGCGTGTACTGCCGGCGCTCACTGATGTTCAATGTTTAAATTCCTCTTCTGGTGGCTCGTGTGCAATCGAAATTCCCGGCTGCCGACCGGGTCTGCTGCAACGTCTTTCCCGGAACAAGCCCGTTATGAATGCTTGTCTCTTAACTGATTTACCGGATGCAGCAAATTATCCGACAGGTTGGATTTTATGAAAAATCCCGACAGGACGCCCCGTACGCCCAACAAAAAACAAAGTAAGCTACAATATTCATGCCATCCGCACGGCTTTTAAAACAAAACAGCCGTCAACAAAAAATTGCTTTTATATTATAAGGTTAGATCGATAAGGCCGTGCGGCGCCCCAATGACGGATAGATAAAATAAATTCTTCATGCACAGAATTCAGTGCGCGTGCACATTTTTCTGTGCAACGCGGTTAGGACCGGACTATTCTTTTGTTGACACAATCAGCCTGGCCGATTTGTAATTCGAATAGATGTCGCGCTCCAAACCCGCTGCTTCCAGGGGGACCCAGGCGTATTTCAAATTCAGGTTTTTTGTATCGACCTGGGCATACATTGCCACCGCCAGCGGCTCAATATTCTTTATCACCACTTCGGTTGGCTTTCCTTCGTTAAACGCCTCGGCTGTCCGGATAAGCGGAAGCTCCCTGGCACAAATCCAAACCAGGCATAGCGCGATGACCGTTAATACCCCTTTTGTGTAAAGATCCACTTTCATATCGTTTTCCTTTCTCTTATTTTTTTTGAACATGGCAGTCATTGTCATAAAATTGATTTTCCCAAACGGAATGTAAACACCGGACCGGAGCCTCCCCTTATGCCCTTCAAAAAAATTTGATGCTTGCTGAACCTGGGCCTATGTGTTAGGTGCGGTTAGGTCGCAACCATCCAGGATGGAAAAGCCCGAAGCCTTTTAAAAATGCGCAATTTTTGTTCAAATCCAGAGCTGGCGATCCCGCCCCGGCAAGGATAAAAATTCAGGCCTGTCGGCAAATCCCCCATGTCAGAGACGCCGAAGCCGAGCACAAGGGGACCTTTGATCGCAGGGATTCTATCAGACAAACAGCACAGGGGGCAACATGAAAGCGCCGGATTTAAAAAAATGGGCGGAAGACACGATAACAGCGTTCATCCTCTCTTCGCCGGAAAACAATCTTCAGAACGCGGAAAATGAAAAGGCCTGGGCAGAACCCCTGGTGGGTTTTGCCAACGGCGCCGATCCACTTTTTGAGGCTTACAAAGACCATGTGGGCCCGTTTCACTTTACGCCCCTGGAAATTTTCAACAGGACGTTTCCCGGCATTTCAACCCAAGCTGAAGACTTGACCGTCATCAGCTGGATCCTGCCCCAGTCCGATAAAACCAAGTCCGACAACCGCAGGGAAACGCAATACCCTTCGGAAAGATGGGCCCGCGCCCGGATTATCGGGGAAAAGGTCAACGCAACGCTTCGCAGCCACGTGGTCGCCACCCTTGAAGCAGCCGGATATGCGGCGGTTGCACCCCAGCTTTCGCCGTTCTGGGAAAGAAAAGAATCCCCCAAATACGGCTTTGCGTCCTGCTGGTCGGAACGGCACGCAGCCTACGCTGCCGGGCTGGGAACCTTCGGCCTGAGCGACGGGCTGATCACCCCCAGGGGAAAAGCCATGCGCTGCGGATCCGTGGCTGCCAACATCCGGATACCGGTCCCCGCAAGGCCCTATCAGGACCACCACGCCTATTGTCTGTTTTATCCAAAAGGAAAATGCGGAAAATGCATCGGGCGCTGCCCGGCCGGAGCCATCTCGGAAAAAGGGCACGACAAGATCGCGTGCCGGAAATATATTCGGGAGGTGACCGCTGTATACGTCAAAACCAAGCTCCATATGGAGGGATACGCCTGTGGCCTTTGTCAGACAGGTGTGCCGTGCGAATCCAAAATACCTGCGTTAAGTGATATCAATTAATTTGACATTGTAAAGATTATTCTTGCAATTACTTCAGTTATTTACTATGGATGTATTCATGAAATCAACCCCG
>JARGFK010000173.1 GCA_029211065.1 Desulfobacterales bacterium | reverse complement strand
CCGGGTTCAATTGTTACGCGCTTTTATTTGCGAGTTTTTGCCGATTGAAACGGAATTATCCGGTGGCTGAATCGGAACGTGTTTTTGGCAACCGCTATCTATCTTGTTTTACAAATCATACCAATAGCTGTTTTATATAGAAGCTTGCTTCTTTTAGAAAAATATCGTCCATTGGAACCAAAGCCGGCGCAATCTTGATCTAATCGCCAAAACAAATACCGATATCTCTGGCCGTCTGAATCGAATCGCTGTCCAGCGGCACACGTTTAATGCTTCCGATGACTTGTTCCAACGGAACGGCCTTAACATTGGGTGGATCCAGCGCCACCATTGCGCCAAATTTTTCGTTTTCAATCAGCCGGACAGCGGCGGCACCAAACCGCAGGGAGATCAAACGGTCAAAGGTCGTGGGAGATCCGCCCCGCTGCAAATGCCCCAGAACCATTGAGCGGGCATCCTTGCCGGTGCGTTTGGATATTTCCTGGGCCACAAAACCACCGATACCCCCCAACAGAACATCCTGGCGTCCGATCTCGCCGGCGCCTTTATCCAGGGCCTTTGCCCCTTTGGGGGCGGCACCTTCGGCCACCACCACAATGGCATAATGGTCGCCGTGCAATTCATCTTCCATAATGTGGTCACAAATCTTATCGATATCAAAAGGAATTTCCGGTATTAAAATAACATGCGCGGCCCCGGATATGCCGCTGTTTAATGCAATCCAGCCCGCATGTCGACCCATTACCTCCACCACCATGACCCTTTCGTGCGACCTGGCGGTGGAATGCAGTCTGTCGATGGCTTCAGTGGCCGTGCTGACCGCGGTATCGAACCCAAAGGTGATAACCGTGCCGCCCAGATCATTATCGATGGTTTTGGGCACACCGATAACCGGCATCCCTTTTTGAAACAGATCATGGGCTATCTTAAGGCTGCCGTCACCGCCAACTGCAACCAGACAGTCAAATCTTAGCCGCTTAAAGTTTTGAATCACCCGATCTGAAACATCGCGGATTTCAATTTTGCCGGTCACATTTTTTACGGGCATTTCAAAGGGATTGCCTTTATTGGTGGTGCCCAGAATCGTTCCGCCCAGTATGGAAATCCGCCGAACCACTTCCGGCGTTAACCGGACGATTTCATCGGTGTTTAAAAGACCGGTATAACCGTTTTTAATGCCGTATATCTCCCAGTTGCGATGATAGGCCGACATTACAACCGCCTCAATGACGGCATTCAGCCCGGGGGCGTCGCCCCCGCCGGTATTGATGGCAATCCGCTTCCCTTTTAACATGTACACCTCCTTGGTTGGCAGTGACAATGTCATGTTTTATCGCAGCTGCCGGGATACTTATTCCGGCATAAAAAGAGCCATCTCTTTTGACGGACAAGTCAAGGCATAATCGATAATTTTTTGGGAATACCGTCCTATTCGGATCAGCATTTCAATTTTATGCAGAATGGCTGAAGATGCATCGATGACGATACGTTTCATGATCGAACACGTTTCAGGGTTTCGGACAAATATCAGCGGTGCAGTTGTTGAATGGGCGCCCGTTTCAGCGCCCGTTAAAATATGCCACACCAAATGGTATCCGTCGACTGTTGATATCTTTCAGCAAATTCAGTGAAAATGAGCGGGTCGCCTTCATGTGCAACTCAAAAATACCGCCGGTATGGGCATAAGCCGATGTGCATAAGGAGGTCTGTTCGATGGTACAAGCCTCTGGGGAAAAATATCAATATGGTTTTATTGCGGCTGATGCTTCAGTTACAGACAATTAATGTTGTCTAAAAATAAAATTCAGACTTTGTATCCTCACAAAGGCGGCCCCCACTTCAACCGCCTAAGTGCTTTCCTTCGTCAGCGCTTTATGAAACAAATCTGTTAAACTTGTCTGGATTCTTCTAACACCATCCTTTGCCGGCAAAATCTTAAAGCGAAAAGTTTCCATTTTTTGGGGGATCAGTTCGAGCGCCGCTGGTTCGCCTTTCAGATTTTTACATACTGCATCATACAAAATGCCGTTTTTAAAGTACATCACCCCCGGGGTCTTTGCAGACGACTCCATTTCAAGCATGCATGAAATCTGCTCCATTTCAATGATGTGAAGAAAACTCTCAAGAGAAATTCCATGGAAAGCCTCATCGCTGACATTTTGCCCCAGGATATCAATAACAGCACGGGCAAGGTCTTCGATGATAAACGGTTTGTGGAAAAAACGCAGGAGGTCTTTTGGCAGCTTTGCCTTCATTTGCGGCGTGCCGTAGGCGGTCATGACCAGGCAGGGGAGATTGGGGTGGTGTTCATTCACATATGCCAGCAGAACCAGTCCGTCGACCCGGGGCATCTGGATATCGGTCACGAGCACGGAAACCGGCTGCTCTTTTAGGATGTCGATGGCTTCCTGCCCGTCCACCGCTTCAACGACTTCAAACTTATCGTTGTATTTACCCAAAACCTTTGACATTCGTTTTAGATGAATACGGTCATCTTCAGCAATCAGAACTTTATCCATCTGTCACCTCAATTTCTTAAAAAGTTATCCACCAAGGTAGATATAACCGAAATTGAATTATTAAAACGAAAGCATGCGGGTGTCCGTTTAAAGATTTTCGTCTAAAAAATGGGTTCAAATCGCTTTTGGATTAATTTTGCACACATACCCTTTTATCGTCAAGAAATATTTAGTGTTTTAAGGGACGCGGGTTGGCGATTTTATCTTCTGCCAGAAACAGTTTGTCTTCTGCGGTCACCTGAACTATATCGGCCTGGATGAGGCCTCGGAGGGCCTGGGGTTTATAATCGCGGAAACTTACCAGTCGTTTGCCAAATCCCGACTGTCTCAATCCCAGTTCATCGATCGTTTTGGCACTGTCGCTGCATAAGGCGCTGTGTTCACGAAAAATTGAAATGACCTTAAGTACGGCATGTCGATTAATCGCTGTGGGCAGAACCAGCAGCAAAACCACAAACAAACCGATCAGAATTAGTACTGTCATCGTTAACACCTTGTCTTGGTTTTATGCAATTGCAGGGTTGACGGACCGGCCCGGGAAGTCCGCACCGCACCAAGCGAAAGATCCGACCGCGACTAAATCAGAAGATGGCTGACTTCTGCCGGTCTGATCGCAAGCACTTGAATGGTTTCCTGGCAATGGGGCGTTTTCACGTTTGCCGTCACCGGTGTAAATTCTGCTACCTTGCTGTATCCGGCGCAAACAGATGCCGCCAGGATAATGACATCCCTGCGGTGATGATTGGATACCAGCACACTCGGACTGGGAAAATCGACCAGCGTTATAATGGCATCCTGATCGGGATTGAAATGCTTTTCGATATTTTCATTGTCACTTTGTGTCCGCCCGACGATTATTTTTGTGGTCCGATCCACGCGAAAATGGCGGCCATATTTTAGGAGTTCGAGTTCAGCCTCATCGGTCTTTTCCTGGTGTCTAAACAGATCCTTGAGTCGTATTGAAAAATTTTTATCCGTCAGCAAACAGCCGCCGGCCGGGGCCGGATAATCTTTCACTCCGAATTCAGCCGCAAGTTGTATTTGGCGCTTGCGGGACCTGCCGGAAATATCAAGCAACCGCTCTCTGTCTACGAGGCCTTCCTGCTCCGGAATTGTTTCCGTTAGCCTTTTGGCACTCAGGGGACGCAAAATATAGCCTTCGAACCCGGAATTTTTTTCAACATAACGAAGAGACGCTTTTGTTTGGGACATGGGCCGCTGACCCAGCACTTCGCCGCTAAAAAGAAAATCGAATTTTTCGGCTTTCATGATTGCCCCGGCTTCCCTGAACATTAAGGCATGGCAATCCAGGCAGGGATTCATCTGTTTCCCGAACCCGCAGTGGGGGTTTTTCAGCATTTTAAGGTAGGTCTGCGTAATATTCTTTACCCGCAAGGGAATGTTCAGCAATTGGGACGCCTGCTGAGCCTTGTCAGATGAAAAAAAGGGGGTGCTGAATGTGATCCATTCAACTTCTATCCCCTGATTTCGCAAGACCAGCGCCGCCAGCCGGCTGTCAAGACCGCCGGAACACAGCCCCAATGCGCTTGCTTTTTTTTGTAACGCATTCATGATAAAGATACCACCATTTGAGAATGAGCCAGCTTTTGTTATAAAAATTCTGACGCATGGGAGTTGTAATCATGACCCGACACAAATCCACAGCGAAACAAATTAATAGAATACTAAAAGCCGCCTATCCAGAAGTCAAGACACAACTCCATTGCCGCAACCCGTTTGAACTGCTGGTGGCAACCATACTATCGGCCCAATGCACGGATAACCAGGTCAATGCCGTAACCGCAACCCTTTTTCAAAAGCTGAGTTCACCGGCGGATTTTGCCGCTGCGCCGCTGGATAAAATTGAAGCCTTAATACGGCCCACGGGTTATTTTCGCAATAAAGCCAAAAATATCAAAAATTGCAGCCGGATGCTGATTGAAAGATATAACGGCAAAGTCCCCGGCCGCCTGGATGAACTGGTAACACTCCCCGGTGTCGGCCGCAAAACAGCGAATGTCGTTTTAGGTGCTGCTTTCGGTATTCCGGGAATTGTCGTCGACACCCATGTCGGCCGAATATCCCAACGCCTGGGACTTACAGACAACAGCGATCCGGTCAAGATCGAATTTGATCTGATGAAATTATTTCCGCAAAGCGACTGGAGTGATTTTTCTTTACGCCTGATTTTCTTTGGCAGGGAAACCTGCAAAGCCCGAAAACCCCTCTGCCCCGCTTGTCCGCTCCACGATTTGTGCACATACCCGGATAAGACATTGTAATCGGTCCACATTATTTAGGCGGCGGTTAATATATCGCTGTTTTACAGACAATTTGACCCTTTAGAAAGTACCTGCCAAGGTGATTGACTTGTCCCCTTAAATCCTTACCTTTTGGTATGATTAAAATTACCTTTTGCGAAAGGATTCCAAAAAATGACAAATAGAAAAAACTCGGCATTTCAAAATAGATATGAATATTTTTTTATACGACTTGCCTTAACCTTAACAATTCTGACATTATTAACAGGTTGTTTCGCCAATTACGGCAAATACAGCCGGAGTAGAGACGTTGCCAAGATGTTTGAAACCCTCCAGGTGCCAGGTGACTATAAGTACTACTACACCGGTTCCGACAAAGACCCTGATGCCCTGATGGGTCTTCAGCGTGATTATGCCTTGAATAATGACCTCTGGAAAGAAACTGAAATGGACAGAAAGCAGCTGAAAAAATGGATCGATGAAATAAACCTGATCGGGTATTCAAGTTCTGCCAATGGGCACCTTATATTGGACCCCAATGGTAAAACAATCGGCATTTACTATTCCAAATGGGACGGCGGCCCTATAAAAATGGAATCTGGGAATCAGGTTCTTATCCACCTGCCGGATACAAATGGGCACAAACGGCCGATGTTATTAATGAAAAATGATTTGTTCTTTTAGCATTAATGCCGCCACCTGCCGCAAGGCCTAAGCAAGTGTTATTCGGTCCGAGCTTAGGCAGGAAAGGTTTGCGGTGCAACCTTAACAATCCCTTTTTTGATTGAGAAATAATTCTATAATCTTTCAATTTATTTATAAAAATCTTTCGGCTTCCTAAACCAACAACTGTATTTATCCTAATTAAGATTCCATTTCGGTTTTATGGAATTTTCGATGTCCTTCCGAAAAGAAAAGCAAGATTAAGCTATGAACGCAAATAACGGTTGGCATTCATATTGCTAAGCGGCCAATAGCGCGATCAACCGATCGGGCAAATCCGGC
>JARGFK010000172.1 GCA_029211065.1 Desulfobacterales bacterium | reverse complement strand
GGGGTTGATTTCATGAATACATCCATAGTAAATAACTGAAGTAATTGCAAGAATAATCTTTACAATGTCAAATTAATCCTACTGAATCAAATACGCATCTTACAGGCAGAAACCGTTTTTCCCGCCGATGCAACGATTGAAAATGTCTCCGATCTCGGCCCTATCGAAACAACACCGGTCATTTTAGGCCGCGACGGCGGCTACAGTGCTCTGTTTCAAAACCGTTCCATCTGGATTTTTGGTGATACCATCGTAAGCCAAAGGGATCATTCCGCCCCTGCGCTCCTGAGCAATTCCTGCTCCTGGACGACGGACCAAACCGCCGGTGACGGAATTACCGGATTTAGGCCCTGTCAGGATCGGCAGGGGACCCCCATGGAATTATTTCCGTTTACGCCCGAAGAACATGCTTTTAACCGTGACCATCAGGCCGCGAACTGTCCGGTCCAACCTTGCGGCGCCCGCTGGGCGCTTTGGCCCGGAGCCGTCATCAGCGACACTGTCGACAACCGGTTGCTGCTGTTTTTCAAAAAAGTACTGGTAAAACCGGGTTTTTTAAACTTTCAAACCGCCGGCCACGGCATGGCTGCCTGGCGCCGGTTTGACGAAGCGCCGGAACGAATCCGGCATGATCCGGGAGAAAATCGGCCTGAACTGATGTTCGGCAAAAATGAACCCGCCTTCGGAAGCGCCGCAATGATCGTGAATTCGATGGTATATGTTTTCGGCTGCTGCCTCGACGGTGATGCGAAGCCCTGCCGTCTTGCCCGTGTTCCCCTCGCAAACGTTGCGGACCGAGGCGCATGGGAATTTTACGGCGCTTCACAAAAGTGGCAAAAAGAAATTGACGACAGCAAGGTTGTCCTGGAAGGCAATGATATGATGTCGGTTTCCTACAATTCCCATCTGGAAAGATATCTGGCGGTATACAGCCAGCCCATGGGCACCGGCGTGATGTTTCGGACCGCGAAAAAACTTGAGGGCCCCTGGTCAAAACCGCTGAAAGCATTCGATGCCATGCCGCCGCTAAACGCCATCGGCTGGATATATGATGCAATGGAACATCCCGAATACGCTCGGGATAACGGCAGGATGATTTACATCACCTATTCCAGACAGACCGGTCCTTTAACGTTTGAGATGCGGCTCGTTGCCGTCATGCTGCGGAAATCCTGACCGGCCTGCCCGGATAAGCGTTTTCAGCAAGGAGCGTTTTATGAAGACTGTATTACTGGAGCACTCAGAGGATATCGCAATCCTGCGATTAAACAATGGTGTCACCAATGCCATCAGCCCCCAACTGGTGTATGACCTCAGCGCTGCGGTGAATGAATGCCGCAATCTCTGCAGGGGTCTGATTCTTACAGGCGGGTCCAAGTTTTTTTCCATCGGCTTTGATTTGCCCACGCTTTTGCCGCTGAATCGAAATGAAATCGCTGATTTCTATAACCGCTTTAACCGGACTGCGCTGGATATCTTCACCCTGCCCCTCCCAACTGTCTGTGCGATTTCCGGTCATGCCATTGCCGGCGGCACTATCCTGGCACTGGCCTGTGATTACCGTTTTGCAGCGCAAGAAAATAAACTGTTGGGTTTAAATGAAATCAAACTGGGGGTACCGGTGCCCCATCTGGCCGATCTGATGCTTCGCCATATTGTTGCTGAACGGGCCGCCACCGAGATCGTTTATTGCGGTGAATTTATAACGGCCGCAGATAGCAGACAGATCGGACTGGTTGATGAAATTTGTCTTGCGGACACGCTGGAAGCACGCGCCGTCGAAAAGGTTCTTGAACTGGCCGCCCTTCCCGCCCCTGCATTTGCCCAGATTAAAGACGCCCGGGTTGCCGGAATCCGGTCTGAATTTTTAGAAAAGCATCCGGCAAAAACCAGAGGGTTTCTGGACTGCTGGTTTGACCCGGCGGTTCGGGTACTCCTGACGGAAGCCGCGAAAAAATTTTAAGGGCCACTAGATGAGAGATCGGTTTATTCTTCTAATTATCCTGCTGGGGAGTATTCTGAACGCGCACGCTGCTGAAATCGGCGGCATCTCTATGCCGGATTTGCTTGAAACCGAAAAGGGCGTCCTGATGTTAAACGGCGCCGGGATTCGTACCAAGTTTTCTTTAAGCGTCTATGTCGCCGGCCTGTATCTGAGACATAAGAATGTCAATCCCGAAGAAATCATCGCCGCCGATGAGCCCATGGCGATCCGTCTGCATGTTGTCTCCGCGATGATCACATCTGACATAATGTCGCAGGCAACCCGTGAAGGTTTTTCAAAGACAACGGACGGAAATATCACCCCGATTCAGCCGGAGATCGATATGTTCATTACAATTTTCAGCGACAAAATAAATAAAAACGACGTCTATGATTTGGTTTATATACCTGCCAAGGGTGTCACCGCCTACAAGAATAACAAACCCCTTATGGTTACAACAGGCCTGCGGTTCAAACAGGCCTTGTTCGGTATCTGGCTTTGTGATAATCCGGTTCATCAGGGCTTGAAAAAAGCGCTGCTGGGCCGATAGTTTATCGCACATGGCTGTCTGGAAAGGTTCTATACTGAAAACATGTTCTATCTTGGTGAAATATTGCCTCGGGTGCTGCTGATAGTCGCCGTCGCCGGCGGGTTCTCATCCAGATCCGTCGAAGCCGCCGGCATGGAACCGGCCGGCCTGAAAGATTGCCCCGGCAGCCCCAATTGCGTCTCCAGCGAAGCGACCGAACCGGAACATCGTGTGTATCCGTTTCGCCTGAAGGGGGATCGTGCCAAAACATGGCCGGCGGTCCTTCGGATTGTGGCTGCCATGCATCGAACGGTTATCATTATCCATACGGATCATTATATTCAGGCGGAAAGTAAAAGCAGGCTATTCGGCTTCGTTGACGATTTAGAACTGTTATTGAAACCGGAAACCGGGATTGTTTCCGTGCGCTCGGCCTCGCGGAGCGGTTATTACGACTTTGGCGTGAACCGCAAACGGATCGAATCTCTCCGGCAGGCGCTGCGCACCGCAGACCTCATTGAGCCATGGGGAGTAACGATGTCAACATCTACAGGTCCAAGAGCGGAACCATGATTCGCCCTATTGCCCACTTGCTGCTCCATTTTATCGTACCCGGAGCTGCCGCCCGTTGGGCCTATTCAGAAAGATGGAAAAAAGCCTGGCTGATTATGATGGCGACCATGATTATTGACCTCGACCATCTTCTGGCCGATCCGATTTATGACCCCAACCGCTGCGGGATCGGTTTTCACCCCCTGCATACTTATGCGGCCATGATTGTCTATACAGTGTTGAGTGTAATCCCCAAGACCCGACTGGTTGGTTTGGGGCTGATGATTCATATGGCGCTGGATGGATTGGATTGTGTCTGGATGGTTTTTGGTTGAAAGGACCTGATTGGGTCGATTTCTGTATGAGAAAATTATTTGTTTTTTTCATTCTGACACTTTCATTTTTACACGGATGTACAGGGCGTCCGGAAGGGATAGCGCCGGTAACGAATTTTAGACTAAATCGCTACCTCGGAACATGGTATGAAATTGCCCGGCTGGATCATCGTTTTGAACGCGGATTGAGTCATGTTTCCGCAACTTATTCGTTACGGGAGGACGGCGGCGTCGATGTTTTGAACAGAGGCTTTGACAAATCGACCGGAAAATGGCAGGAAGCCAAGGGAAAGGCATATATTATCGGCCCGCCTACTGTCGCCAGCCTTAAAGTATCCTTTTTCGGCCCCTTTTACGGCGGCTACCATGTCATGGAGATCGACAAAGACCATTATTCCTTCGCGCTGGTATGCGGTCCCAGTCGCTCGTATTTATGGATTCTATCCCGGGATCGTACCCTGAACCAGAGCACCATCGACCATCTGGTTTCAACAGCGAATAAGGCGTGATTCGATACAGCTGGTCTGATTTTTGTTGAACAGAATTAGAAATTTTTGATGGAGGTCCGCTATGCCGGCAGCAAGAAAAATACGCAAAGTCTGGAAAAGCAAACCGACCATCGAAGGGGCAGGCGTTCACCTCAAACGGGTGTTCGGCTTTGCGGAAGCCCCCCTGTTTGACCCTTTTCTGTTATTGGACGATTTCCGCTCCGATCAGCGCGACTACTTTATCAAAGGCTTCCCCTGGCACCCCCATCGCGGGATTGAAACCATCACCTATGTTCTCAAAGGGGATGTCGAGCACGCCGACAGCCTGGGAAACAAGGGAATAATTTCATCCGGCGACATTCAATGGATGACCGCCGGCAGCGGCATCATCCATCAGGAAATGCCCAGGGGTGACTGACAGGGGCGGATGTATGGCTTTCAGCTCTGGGCCAATCTGCCGGCGTCCCATAAAATGATGGCGCCCCGATACCGGGATATCAAAAGCAATCAAATCCCTGAAATGACTTTGCCGAACGGCACAAAAATACGGATTATCGCCGGCACATTCGGCAAGCAGAAAGGCCCTGTGGAGGATATTGTCATCGATCCCCAGTACCTGGATGTTTCAATCCCGGCAAGATCGTAATTCACCCAACCAGTCAAACAGGGGCATACGGTTTTTGCCTATGTGATCGGAGGGCAAGGTTTTTTCTGTAAAGAGAAAAATCCTTTTTCTTATGAAGGTGAAGGCCGAAACTATTTCGATATCAGCCGGGAACCGTTCCTGGAGAACGAAACCCTTGTTTTGTTTGAAGACGGCACTGAAATTGCGGTTTCGACCGGTGACAAACCTCTCCGGTTTCTGCTGGTGTCCGGTAAGCCCATCGCCGAACCGGTGGCATGGTACGGTCCCATCGTCATGAACACACAGGAAGAGCTGCGGATTGCCTTTGAAGAATTTAATAACGGGACCTTTATAAAAAGGCGTTTATAGCGTTTTGAAATTTTTCTGCGCATACTGTTCACCGGCCGGAAGTACCCGGCATGTCGCCGGAATTGTCGGGCAGGAACTCCAACAGCTGGGATGCGGCCTGACTTACCTGGACCTCGGTAAAACACGGGACTGGAGGCCCTTTATCGACAAAATCACGTCTGCGGCCGCAGCCGACGGCACCTGTCTGTTTATCGGTTCACCGGTGTATGTCTTCCATGTCGTACCCCCGGTTATTCAGTTTATCGAGTTGCTCCCTTCCGTCCTGGCCGGAGCCGCCGTTCCCTTTGTTACCTGGGGATTCGTCACCAGCGGCATCGCCCTCTGGGAAATGGGGAAAATGCTGATTGAAAAAGGCTTTGGCATAGCCGCTGCCGCCAAGGTGCTGAGTGTTCATTCACGTTTATGGCAGTCTCAGCAGCCCATCGGCGTCGGGCACCCGGATAAGGCGGATGACGCGGTTGTCATTGAGCTTGTCCGGAAGTTTTTCAACAACATAGTGTCGGGACATGCCCGATCGCTGTCGCTGGCGCAACTTGACTACCAGTCCCATGATCACCGAGAGATGATGATGCGGACTTCGGTGCAATCAGACCCCCGCAAAATTCCACCCAGAAAAGTACGGGAAGACAAATGCACCCAATGTGGCGACTGCCAGGCGGGATGTCCGGCCGATGCGATTAGACTGGCGCCCTACCCCGTATTCGGCGAAGCCTGTTTCGGGTGTTTCAACTGTGTCCGGCTGTGTCCGGCTGTGTCCGGAAAAAGCCATCGAAACCGATCTTTCCGGCAGAAAAGCCGGTTTGTTAAAATCGATGGCTGTCTACAATGAAGTAGCCGTGACCCGTTATTTTTTACCATCGGACCCGGCACGAATGTGAGTATCGGCACATGTTATTTAAATTGGGTGCGGCTCTTTTAGGACGACATTGAGCAGCAGTTTTCAACATATAGTATCAAGCCCCATAAAGAAAATTGCC
>JARGFK010000171.1 GCA_029211065.1 Desulfobacterales bacterium | reverse complement strand
CTGTGTCGCGCCAAATGATTATTGGAGGTAACCCTCTACATATAGTGGGCGGTTGAGTTAACTGCATACCCAGTATAAATAATATTACAAATTTTACGAGGCAACTATGAAAGGTAAAACAAGCCTGATGATATGGTTTTTGGCGCTGCTGCTGTGCGCCTGCGCCGGGGGAAATACCCTCAAGAATTCATTGCCCCCTGACAGCACAGCCGGTGCGAATGAACTCATTAAAGGCAACGACCGCTATCAACGGGGATGCTACCCCCAGGCGCTGGCGCATTTTTTTAAAGCGCACGAACGCTTTACCGCTTCCGACCATATGGCCGGCAGCGCCATGATCATGAATAATATCGGAAATGTCTATCGGGCGGTCAGCGATCTTAACAGCGCCCTCCTGTTTTATGAGGAAGCCTACATCGCCTATATGGATCTGAAAAATCAGGACGGAGCCCTGCAGTCGCTTACAAATAAAGCCGCCGCTCTCATAGACGTCAACAGGTTTGAAGAAGCTGCCAACGAAATCGCCCGGGCTGAAAAAATTGCCGCAGGCAACCCCAAGCTTTTTGGCCCCCTGCTGCGGAACCAGGGTGTGCTCCTGTTAAAAAAAGGCGACTATCCGCGTGCCCAAAGCCTTCTGGATGCCGCTCTTAAAAACACGGATCCGCTCAACCTTCCGGAAACAGCCGCTGTCAATTTTGCGCTGGGGACTTTAATGGTAAAAACAGACCGCCCCGGTGAAGCCATCCATCATTTCAAAGCGGCCCTGTCCGCCGATCGGTCATCTTCTTATTACATGGGCACGGCCGACGATCTGGCCGCGATCGGATCCGTCCACCTCAGCCGGGGCTATGCGGAACTGGCCGTCGGGTATTTTAAGCGTGCCGTCAAAATCTATGCCCTCCTCCGGAACCAGCCCAAGGTCGACGCCACGCGGAATCTGCTGGTGGAAGCATCGCAAAAGGCCGGCATGAATATTGAGCTTACAGAATTTTTCGTGGAAAAATGGTCCCGGGAAGAGGCTTCTGAAAGGCCGTGCCGGTAAGCCGCTGAACATTCCCCCGGGACGGTGAAGGAAACGCTTTTAACATGGCGACAAAAAAACTTTTTGACGACTGGCCGGAGCGGTACGATCAATGGTTCACGACCCCCATCGGCCGGCTCATAAAGGAGTTTGAAGGCGGTCTGGTCAACGAACTCTTAAGCCCTGCACCGGACGAAAAAATACTCGATGCCGGCTGCGGTACGGGGATCTTTACACGCGATCTTCTCTCGGCCGGCGCCCGGGTGGTGGGTCTTGAACTTTCCAGCCCCATGCTCCATCAGGCCCGGAAAAAAGCCGGCGGAGATCCCTTCCAGGGCGTTCAGGGAGACATGCTGAATTTGCCTTTTTACGACAACACTTTTGACAAAACGGTTTCGATAACGGCGCTGGAGTTCATCAAGGATGCCCCAAAAGCCGTAAATGAGCTCTTTCGCGTCACCCGGCAGGGGGGCCTGGTCGTGGTTGCCACTTTGAACCGTCTCAGCCCCTGGGCCGGCCGCCGCAAGGCTAAAACCCAACGGGGCCAGAAGCATATTCTGGAAAATGCACATTTCAGATCCCCCCGGGAGCTGCTCAGTTACGGCCCTTCTGGCGGCAATGCAAAAACGGCCGTCTATTTTGAAAAGGAAGATCCTCCTGATGAGGCCGTTGAAAAGGAACTCCGCGGACGTTCGCAAAATCTCGATACCGGCGCGTTTGTCGCAGCTTGCTGGCAAAAAAACGGACGGGGAACTGATCACTGAAAGGATTTAAAACAAATAAAATGAAAAAAACAAAGTATGACGGACCTGAACGCAGACAATATTTCAGATACAATCTGATTTATGCCCCGAAAGACAAAGCCACACTTAAAATCGGAACCCATTCATACGAAGTGCTGGACATGTCCAAGGAAGGACTCCGCTTTAAAAATGACGGTGAGCCCATCATGGACAAAAAGGTTTCCGGCGTTTTGGAATTCTCCGACGGCGACACCCGGATGGTGGAAGCTGAAATTATTTGGGAGCAGGAAAACGAAGTCGGTCTGAAGTTTACCCCACAGAGCCAAAATGCTTAAATATGGCTTCTAAAACACCTTGGCCATGAGGGGAATGGCAACAAAGGTGCCGATGGAGCTTCCCAGGTTGGTGAACACCACCACCAGCAGAACCCGAGTCACCTTGTTTTTCCAGAATCCTTTGATGGAGAGGATATCCTCGGATAAACTTTCAAAATCCTTGACCTTGGGCTTTCTGGAAACCGCTTCCACCAGTCCGGATACCCATCCGGCCGCAATCATGGGATTTAATGAGGTGATAGGGGCGGCCAAAACCGCCGACAAAATCGTGAAGGGATGCGCCAGGGCCAGCACGGCCCCCAGGCCGGCCAGCACCCCATTGACGACTATCCACCATTTGAGCATCTGGGTTCCGGCCTTTGCGCCGCCGATGTAAAAACCGCTAATCAGCAGCACCCCGATTCCCAGCGGCAGAAACCATTTAAAGAATCCGGCGGCCTTGCTCTTGGGCGGCAGCTTTTCCAGTGAGCCCACATCAATGACGTCGTTCCAGTACTTTTTAATGCCGGGGACATGTCCCGCACCCACCACCGCCACTTTTTTATGTCCGGGAGCCGTCCTTATTTTATGGGCCAGGTATCGGTCCCTTTCATCGATCAGAATCTGTCTCAGGACCGGAAGGGACGCTTCCACTTCCAACAGCAGAGCCTCTAAAACATCCTGCTGTTTCATTTTTTCGATGTCCGCTTCGCTGATATCATCCAGTTCTCCGGTCGATAATATCAGTTGAAACAGAAGTTTAAACTTTTGCCAGCAGCCCATGCTGCGCCATATGCGTGAGAGCGTTATGCGGATATCCCGGTCGGCCAGATAGATATCCGCACCCACCGTCTCTGCTGCCGCAATGGCATCGAACATTTCCTGGCCGGGTTGGATGCCGAACTTATTCGCGATTTTCTTTTGAAAAGAAGCCAGCAGAAGATTTGAAAGCAGTAAAAAAGCTTTTTTTTCTTTAATGACTTTTATAATATCCATTTCACGCCAGCGGTCTTTCTGGCGAATGGACTGATACCTGGATTCGCAAAGCTCCAGGCAGACCGTATCCGGTTTTTCCGTTTTGATTACGTCGACGACCAGATCGGCGCTTTCCCTGGACACATGGGCGGTACCTATGAGAATAGTCTCAGTCTCATCTGCACACAGGCGGTGGATTGCTTCATTATTGTTTGTCATAAGCTTTTGTAGTATATAAAAATCCATTTCAACAGTTTTTTAGGCCCAGCTTACTTATACCATTCCTTCCGGCGATGCAAGGCTGAACGGAAAAGAACTTTGCGATAGCATAACTTAGATGGATTGTTTAAAATAGGCTTCGTGTGAATGATAGCTGTATCCTCTTAATAACAACGGCCTGACAATTTGAAACACAAACCGCATGCGTATTCACGATGATATTTTCAGCTGGGAAGGTTTTGGCGGCACGCTTCGCCTGGGAAGCGGCAAATGCCGGCTGCGCATCTATGACCTCAGAAAAGGAGAAGCCGGCAGCCTGACGTACCTGAAGCCTTTTCTAATAATTGTTTCTGATGTGGCGGACAGTAAAATGTCCGTCCGCAGTTGTGCCGGACATGTGGCCACCCGTGTAACACAGACGTTTCGGATCGATCCCCACCGCATGATATTTATTGAGCATTATCCGTCCAAAACCTATGGAGATCAGAACCAGCACCTTATCCCGGAGCGTTATGAAATGGTTGAATTTTCATGGCACCAGGACAAGGCGCTTCATCCAAAGTGGCGGCCGCTGAAACCGCCGCTGCTGGATATCATTCAAACGTTCATACGGTCGGAAAATACTACTGTGCCGTTGCCACCAGATAAAACCCCGCCAACATGACGCTTGCCCAAAAAAACCGCCAGCGGCCGGACGGCTCTCTAAGCCCGATCCCTCCTGCCAAAACGGCCATCAGCACGCTTGATTGCCGCAGGGCAACGATATAGCTCACTGTTTCGGTTTGCATGACATGCAGGATCAGGGTGTATGAAGCCATGGTGCCCAGTGCTGCAGCCGCAGCTTTGGGCCATTCACGCCTCAGGATGCAATCGAACGCCGGCCGGATGCGCTGCCGGTTGAAGATCAAATAAAATAGGTAGCAAAGCGTCATTTGCAACAGATAGTAAATGAGTCCCCGGGTACCGGAAGCTACCGCCTTCGCCTGGCTGAATGCAACCATTCCGGCTTTGTCAACCAGCGTGTAAGCCACCACCGCAGCCAGGGTAATAAATGCCCACATGCAGTCCTTTTGTTTAACCGAAGAGAGAAACTTCTTCAGCCCCGTCCGGCCTTCTCCCCTGAGTTGAATCAGGAATACACACCCGATAACGATTCCGATACCGATCGCGCCCTGTTTTGAAACGGTTTCCCCCAGCATGAAAAATGCAGCAATTGCAACAAATGCCGGTGATGATCGCGCAATGGGGTAAACAAAGGAAATATCACCGGTTTCATAGGCGCTGCTCAGGGCAATGAAATATACGGTATGAATCCCGCCGGAAAGGACGATATACAGCCAGACAACGGGCGGAATCTCATTGAAGGAAATGAAGGGAACAGCGACTAAAAAAAAGCCAATGGCAAAGATGCCCGTTAAAAGCGTGAAGGTTTTCGGACTGGGACTGGTTTTGGTTAAAAAATTCCAGCCGACATGAATCGATGCGGAAAGCAGCACCAGAAAGATGGCCATCTGAGACATTCCCGGATTCCTTCAGGTCACTTGCCGCTGATTTTGACAACGGTTCTTTGGAATGTACCACCTTTCATTTTATACTTCATTTTTTCGGTTTTCAGGCGTCCTTCCGCAAACAGCTGGATACATTCCGGGTAGAGCTCCCATTCGAGTTCCAGCCCCTTGGCCTTGATGCTCTCGAGCGTATCATTTTCGTCTATCCTAAACGCCCGCTGACCGATGATCGGGCCCGAATCCTCACCATAGTCGATAAAATGGACCGTACAGCCCCCCACTTTAGATCCATAGCGAAACGTATCGCCGTAGCCATCCACCCCGGGAAACGCGGGCAGCAGCGCCGGGTGAATGTTCATGATGCGGATTTCATCCGGGACGGTATTGACCCTGTCGATAAAATAAGGTGTTAAATTCCGCATAAAACCGGCCAGTATCAGCAGGTCAAAGGGATAAGGCTTCATTTTTTTCAGCAATTCGGCTTCAGCGATCGCCCGTGTAATCAGAAACGCTTTGAGCTTTGCGGCATCCCTGCCGGCCGGCACGATGGTTTGCCGGGCGGCAATTGCAGCAAGGCTAAAATCGTCCGGCACGAAAGCCCTTTCCGGGTCTTGACGATAGCTTCGGATAATGGATGCATAATCGACTGTAAAAGTATCAATTTTATGTTTTTTTGCCCGTTCAAGACCGAAGGCCTTGGGATTGTCCGATCCGACAAATACCACTTCCCCATTTATCCTGCCGGCTTCACAGGCGTCGATAACGGCCTGCAAATTGGAACCTCCCCCGGAAATCAACGCACCGATTCGCAGCTTTCGCATGTTAACAGCTCCTTTCTCTTAAACGGTCGCAACTTTTGAAAAATGCTCGTTTTTATTAAGCCCAAAAAAGGCGAACCCGCCATTGCGGGTTTTCCCGCTCTCTGGCGATATGCACCGCATTCCACAAAAAAGTGTCGGAATAACGCAAAAGGGGCCTTCTGCAAAGGTATTCACCATCAGATTTGACAGGTATCAGAAGCGGCTATTTGTGTCAATTCTTGATGCGGCCAACCAGCAATTCTCGGTCAGTTTGTAAAGTAGGGTTTGGTGGGCCTTGAGAAGTAATTGTCAAACTATTTTTCGTAAAG
>JARGFK010000170.1 GCA_029211065.1 Desulfobacterales bacterium | reverse complement strand
GGGATATCCCGTTTCCGGAAACGAACTGCGCCATGAAAGCCGCTTTTGTAAAAAGAAAAAACAACATCCGTATCATGGAAATTCCAACACCCGCGCCGCAACGGGCGGAAGTCTTGCTAAAAATCGATGCATGCGGCGTGTGCGCCAGCGATTTCATAGAAGCAAAAGTCTGGGCCAGAAAATGGAAACGGTTTGGCCATGAAATTACGGCTACGGTCGCCGAGACCGGAACAGATGTGATCGATCTTTCTGTCGGTGACCAAGTTGCCGTGGCGCTTTCTTCCCCCTGCGGCGGTTGCACTCCCTGCGCTGACGGAAATTTCAGAAAATGCAACCATCTGATTGCCGCCGACCAGGGGGGATTCGCCGAATATCTTTTGGTCAAGGACTGTCGTCTGCTGCATAAAGTCGAACCTTCGATTCCCGTTGAACTGGCTGCTCTTGCCGAACCGCTGACCGTCATTCTGGATGCATTTCACCTGGCCGGTTTGAACCGGGGGGATCACCTGCTGGTTATTGGCGGTGGTTTTATTGGCAAATTGGCGCTGCTGACATCCAAAGCTCTGGGGATTGCCGTCCAGGGTGTCTTATCCCGCAAAAAACATCCGGATCTGACCGCCTGCCTCAGAGAGGCCGGCGGCGATTACTTTTCGTGGCATACATTTACAGGTAAAACCCTGGCAGCGCCAATAGGATTGAAGAAAAAACTATCGGGGCTCACCGGAAGGGTGGTTGTTCTTCATACGGCGCCTGCCGGGTTTATACCACTGTATCTGAGTCGCCTGCCTTTTGATTCTACGATTGTCAACATCGGCCTGTCTGCCTTCCCGAAAGAAAACGCGATTAAAGTGGACGCAACCAGGCTCATCTTTAAAAGACTTCAGATGTTGAGCGCCTTTCCGGTACCGGCCCTTTATATGCCCCAGGCGATTACGCTGCTTCAGCAGCACGCCAAAATCTATTCCAGGCTGACGACTGAACGAATGCCTCTGACGCGACTGCCCGAAATTATCACCAGAACCGTTAGATCTGAAAAAAAAATATTGATCACAATGGAATCATGTACTAATTTTTGACCCATCATTAACCATCCGCGCCCCAGGGCATTCCTATTGACGAAGGTTGAGCGATTATGCCGATAGAGGCTTTGTTCATCACAGGACGTTTTCGAAGCGGTTCGACCTTGTTATGGAACATATTCCGCAACATTCCCCGCTGTTGCAGCTATTATGAACCCTGCCATGACCTGCTGCCGACGCATATCCGCCTCAAGTCCCCAGCCACTCCCGGCCATGTCGGCGTTAGCTCCTATTGGGATGAGTATTTGCCGATATATGAAGGACTGGAAGTGTTTCATCGCCCTGACTTCGGCATTAATCATCTCCATCTCGAAGAAGACAGCCCATATGCAGACCTGGATAAATACATTCGCTTCCTGGTTTCATCCACCAGCGACAAATTGCCGGTATTGCAGTTCAACCGGGTGGATTTCCGGCTGCCCTGGCTCCGGCGGCATTTTCCGGAGGCTAAAATCATTCATCTGTTCCGCAATCCAAGGGAGCAATGGTTTTCGATAATCCGTGATTTGCCGAATGAACGCCGTAAAGATCCTTATGAGAATACCAACTACGAACTCATGACATGGTCTTGTTCTTTGTGCGCAACATTTCCTTTTCTATTCGGTTCCCATATCAAAACATCCTATCATCGCCATTACCTGTTATGGAAACTGAGCAAACTCATGGGAGAACGCCTCAGCGACCTGAGCATCGACTTTGACGACGGCATGATCGTCAGGCCTGCGGAATCCATAAGAAAAATGCTTGCCCTGGCTGAAATAAATGATGCGGACGTCCAAAAACTGGCGAATCTGGTGGTCACGCCGGAAAAGGGGAAGTGGCGTCATTTGGAGTCAGAAGACTGGTTTGGATCCGCTGAAAAAGAATGCGATGCGCTGCTCGACCAATTAGGCCTTTCCGCAAAATTCGGTCTGATCCCACTGGTTGAGATCTGCCGTATGAACAAAAATGCCTGGGACCCTTTTTTCGGGCAAGCAAGCCGAGCCGCCATTGAAGAAGCATTGAAACTGTTTTCGCGATCGAGAAATGAGGGACTGGACGGAAGAAATAATGCCAAGCTTGCCATTGCCGATTATCGCGAACGGTTAGACTATATTGCCGAAGTATGTTCCAGAACAAAACGATCAGCTCTTTTAAAAATATTTTATTTCCCGTTACAAGAAAAACTGAACCGTATTGCCGATGCCTGCAACCCAACCCTTCCCATTAAAAAGCCATTATGGAAAAAATTATTACAGCGATATTTTCAGCGATAGGCCGCTAAACCGATTTTTCTAAACTACCAATTACTGCGATATCTACACAAATGCGTGCAAGCATACTTGATGATGCTCGGAACCATTTTTGTGAGTCAGTTTAAAACTTCCAATCTCATCCACTTTGCTGAAACCCGCGGCCAGGAGCATCTTTGGCAGCAGACTCTTTGACGGCACCCACCAGTCAAACGGGCGATCACTCTGCACCCAATGAAGCGTCAAATGTTCCTCTTTAGGAATATAGGAAGAAATCACCACTGCCCGTCCTTTGGTTAACAGCCTGACGTTCTCTAACGCCTGCATGATATCTCGCAAATGGGTCATCATCGAACCGAATATCACCCAATCAAAGGTCCCCAGAGTTTTATGCAACGGGTCATTAATGCTGCCGTAATGCAGTTGCACTTTACTGTTGAAAATCCGATAGGATTCTTTGAAATCTTTTTGGTTGCTTCTCGGGATATTCACTCCGCTGTAGGAGATGTTTGATTTTGCATCCCACTCGGAGATGTCCGGCAATTCAACTGCCGCGACAGGGAAAGCGCCTCTTTTTTCACATTCAAACGCAAAAAATCCGCTCGCCGTACCGATATCAATGCAGGATTGACCGCTTAAATCTTCCGGTATTCCAAAACATTTCCATAACGGGTACAGGTCATACTGTCCTTCCCATATCAGTTGATTGTGATTGTCTTTCAGCGTATGGTAATGCCACGCTTCTTGAGAGAGTGGAATGTGATCAGGATTGCCCGGTTCTTTTTTTGCTTGAATGACGCCTTTTGTTTTTTTGAAAATACCCATCATATGACGACCTCGCCCAATTATTATCCGGTCACGGGATATAGTTATAATTTTTCATGACGCCAGGAGTGATCCACCCAAATTATACCCCTGCTTCTGTCCAGTTCCATTCCGCTGTGGTAAATATCTTTACCTTCCACTTCGAGCTTCATCAGATTTTCAGCATAAAAATACCACTCCACCGCCTCTCTAGCAAATCCTAAATGAATGTAATAGATTCCTTTTACCAGTGGAAAACGTCTGATTTCCAGGTCAACAAAGCCTTCATTAAACAATTCATCGATGCAGTATCCACTAATCGGCATATTACTCGTTCGAAATATCTCTATACCGTTCTGGTCGTTGAAATTGACCGCAAAGACCGGAGAGATGAACTTCGCTGAAGCGCTATAATGAATACGCACTCGGATATCATCACCGGATGCCGTCGGCAGATCCGGACTAGAGAGATTATGAATCTCAACATTATTAATTTCAAAGCCTTCAAGCCGGCACCCCGCGAGGGCCTTCTCATCAATCGAATATCCTATCCGATTGATGAGAAGGCCCTCGCCGATATTGCCTTTTACATAGCAGTCGATGGCCCGTTCCGAAGAATCAAAGCAAGCGATTCGGCCAGACTCAATATACATTCCCAGCGGGCATAGACTCCTGACTGCCGCCATATTATGGCTCACAAATAGAATGGTCCGGCCCTCTCCGGATATGTCTCCGATTTTGCCTAGACATTTTTTCTGAAACGCGGCATCTCCTACCGCCAGGACCTCATCCACCAGCAGGATTTCCGGTTCCAGGTGGGCAGCAACGGCAAAAGCCAGCCGAACATACATCCCGCTGGAATAGCGCTTTACCGGCGTATCGATAAACTTCTCTATCTCTGCAAAGGCCACTATCTCATCAAACTTGCGCTTGATCTCCGCTTTTTTCATTCCCAGGATGGCGCCGTTCAAATAGGTATTTTCCCGCCCGGTTAATTCAGGATGAAATCCGGTGCCGACCTCCAGCAGACTCCCTACCCGGCCATCCATCCAGACCCTACCCCTGGTCGGCCGGGTGATGCGGGAAAGAATTTTCAACAAGGTGCTTTTCCCCGCACCGTTATGCCCGATAATGCCCAGAACATCGCCGGTCTTAACTTCAAACGAAATATCTTTCAAGGCCCAAATGGTTTCATTTTGAAAGGACCGGCGCTTACCCGCTGATAGACGCTTAAAAGAAGAAATTATTTTTTCACGAAAGGAGCCGGTCCGGTTATGAAGCGCTCCCAGATGGTAAAGTTTACCGAGGTTCTCTACTTTTATGACGGTATCAACCATTTTATGAAAGATTCATAAATTAAATTGTCTCAGATAATATCGGCAAACTCGCCTTCCTTTTTGCGGAAATAGAAAAGCCCCCCCGCCAGAACAGCTATGGCAAAAAGCGCCGTCAGCAGGGCTTTCAGCCAATCCATTTCTCCTATCCCTAATAGAGACCAGCGAAAACTCTGGATCACCCAGGTCATGGGATTAAGATAATAAATAAATTTCAGCTTTTCCGGAATGTTTTCCAGACCATAGGCCACAGGCGTAATCCAAAACCACATCTGCGTAAGAAAGGGAACCACAAATTTAAGGTCATGATACTTTGCACAAACTGCGGAAAAGAAAAATCCCATTCCCAAGGCAATTCCCAGGCCCATGGTGAGAAAAACCGGAAAAAAAACAATGGAGCTGCCGGGACTGACTCCATAAATCCCCATCATCACCAGAAACAAAATGAGGGAAATGATAAAATCTGCGGCGCCCCGGGCCAGGCTGGCGATCGGTATAATCAGCCGGGGAAAATAGACCTTGGTCAACAGGTTCGTGTTGTTTAAAAGACTGGCAGTGGACTGCTCCAAAGCGACCGAAAAGAAACCCCACGCCATTACCCCGCAAAGCGTAAAAAGCGGATAGGGCATTCCGCTTGAGGAAAGTCCCGCGATCTTACCGAATACCAATGTATAGGCGAGCACGTAAAACACGGGTTTGACCACGGCCCATGCAAAACCAAACACCGTCTGTTTGTATTGGGCCATAATATCACGCCAGGCCAAAAAGCCAATCAACTCACGGTATTCAAAAAGCTCTTTAAAATTAATCCGTACCCAACCTTTTTCAGGCTCTATGACAATTTGATTCGGCATTTTTTAACGTAAACCTATTTGCTCACATCGGGTTTTCAATATAATTTTTTGATTTTTTTATGCCAATTCCAGGCGGTCTGAATGATATCATCAATACCCGCATGCATCGGATTCCAGCCCAGGACCTTTTTAATTCTATCGGAGGTTCCGACCAGAAAGGCAGGATCCCCCGGCCGTCTTCCCGATTCAATCGCAGTAATATTTTTACCGGTAATCTCTCTTGCGGTTACTACGACTTCTTTAACGGAAAAACCATTACCGTTTCCAAGTCAGTCTAATTCTATGCTTAATAAATTCATTTTCCAATGGGTTCGACGGATTGTAATCAGATCAGGATGCAATCCAATGCCATTTAGACCGCATCCTCTAAAAAATCAGCAAAGGCCATAAGCTCTGCCCTAACGTTGCTGAATAAAATCGGAGTGCTCTTAACGAGCTTATGCATTTTGGCAGGATCGAAATTAAACGCATATACATTGCGGACTATATGCCTGAAACCTCTCAATTCATTTAGCGCCAAAAAACTGGCGTTTGAAATCACTGCAGGTCTAATTTTCGGAATCTCCATTGCGATTTGCTCAAGCAATTCCCGATGCCAATTTTCTCCAGCAGGCATGGTGCCATCAACATTTGCGGCTATTATTTCAAATAAACGTTCCAGCCCT